>DASRTO010000555.1:0-1803 GCA_035655915.1 Anaeromyxobacteraceae bacterium | reverse complement strand
GGGTCGTCGTCGACGATGAGGACGTTCGCGTTGCGGGCCATTGAGACGCGAGTCTAACGCGGAGTGGGCGTGGGCCGATAGTGATCCCGGCCCGCGCCTACCCGGTCTTGCCGGGGGTCTTCTTCCCCGCGGGCTTCTCCGGCTTCTTGGCCGGCTCCGGCGAGGCGGGGGCGGCCGGGCCGCCGGCCGCGTCCTTGGCCGGCTCCTTCCCGGCCTCCTTCTTCTTGGGCGATCCATAGAGGTCGGAGTACCAGCCGCCGCCCTTGAGCTGGAAGGCGGTGCGCGAGACGAGCTTGGCCAGCCGCCTGCCGCCGCACTCCGGGCAGGTCTTGGGCGGCCGGTCGGTCACCTTCTGCATCACCTCGGCGACGTGGCCGCAGCTCTCGCAGAGGTATTCGTAGATGGGCACGCCCGGATGATACGGTCCGCGCGCTGGCCGGGTCCAGGCGGCGCGAGGTCCACCCGGGTCGAGGCCGGGACGAGCCCCCGCCCTGCGAGCGCAGGCCCAGCCGGATGAGGCTGGGCCGGATCGAGCGGGGGGTCCGGGGGGGGCGTCATCCCCCCGGGTGGAAGACGACGAGCCGCCGCCCTACGGCACCTGCGTGGTGAGCGGCTTGCCCTTCTCGTTGACGAACACCCCCACGATCTTCACCGGAGTCGAGGTGGCGTTGATTCCCTCGTGGACCTTCCCCGCGGGGATGAAGAAGTGGTCGCCGGCCTTGAGCGTGGCCCGGGGCTGGCCGTCGACGTCGAGCTCCATGGTCCCCGCCATGACGTAGGCGAAGACGTCGGCCCCCGGGTGGATGTGGCGCCCCTCGCGGCCACCGGCGGGGATCTCGACCACCGCCATGATCCCTTCACGGCCCGGAGCGCCGAGGTCGTGCTTTTCCACCACCTCCCGCTTGACCGAGGGCGCCTGCTGGCCCCAGGCCGCTGTCGCGAAAGCCGCCGTCAGCAGGCCCATCGTGAACGCCGTGAACGCCCTGCCCGTCCGCATGTTGCCTCCTCGCGTTGCCCCCCGCGTAGCGGCATTTTCGGGCGCGCCCGGGGTCACGCAAGGTCCGTCGGGGCCACCACCCAGGAGGGCTTCCCCCTGGGTGAAGCCCGCCGGCCCTCAGGGTCGCCGGGGCCCGCGGGGCCGGGTGGGGCGGGACGGTTCGGCCGGCCGGCCGCGGCCGCCGGCGGGGCGCTCCCGGTCCGGGGGGAGCGGGGGGGGCACCGGGCCGAGGTCCAGGCCCAGCCTGGCAGCCAGGGCGTCCACCGCCGCACGCGACAGCGAGAGGCTGCGTCCCAGCGCGGCCGCCAGCGAGGGCGGGTGGCCGGCCCGTAGCGCCCGCAGGTGGTCGGGGAGGCGGGCCCGCAGGTCGGCGGCGATCTCCTCCAGCAGCCCCAGGTCGGCGAGCCGCTCCTCGTCGCCGGCGAGGAGCCGCGCCCGCTCCGCCAGGGTGACCCGGCGCCGCGCCTCGCGGCGGCCCTCCTCGCGGATGGCCTCGGCCTCCCCGGCGGCGCCGAGCCGGCGCAGCGCCGCCTCGAAGCCCTCGGGCGCGAGCTCGAGCGACGCGGCGGCGCGGCCCCGTGCGCCGCCGGCGGCGCGCAGGGCGTGGAGCAGGAGGGCCCGCTCCCGCCGGGCGAAGCCGCGGGCGAGGCCGTGGAGGTCGAGCAGGGCGTCGAGGTCCGCCTCCCCGGGGGCGGTCCCGTCCGGGAGGCGCCAGCCCTCGGCCAGCGCCCGCAGCAGGGCCGGGCGCCGCGCCCCGAGGCGCCGCACCAGGCGCTCCAGGGCGGCGCGCCCCTCGGCCAACCGGA
>DASRTO010000554.1:0-14962 GCA_035655915.1 Anaeromyxobacteraceae bacterium | reverse complement strand
GGGGTACCAGGTGATGGGTAGGATCCAGCCGCGCAGCACCTCCTGGTCCTCCCGCGGCAGCCGGGACAGCACCGCTGCCAGCCCGGCCTCGCCGGCGCGGGCCACGACGTACTCCAGCCTCGCCTTGATGACCCCGCCCTTGATGCGGCTCTTCACCGGAGTGGCCACCGGGCGATTCTCTCACCGCCGCCGCGGCGCCGGCAATCGGCGGAGGTCGCGGCGGGAGAAGCCGTGCGGCAGGAGCGCGCCCAGGGTGGTCTCGACGCGGGCCCCGCGCGCGCCCGACAGGGTCACCGGGAGCGCCGGCCCGGCGAACTCGGCCAGGGTCTGCAGGCACATGCCGCAGGGCGGGGTGGGGGGCGCGGTCCCGCTGGCCACCGCCACCGCCTCGAGGCGCTTCCTGCCCGCGGCCACCGCCGCGGCCACCGCGGCCCGCTCGGCGCACAGGGTGAGGCCGTAGCTGGCATTCTCCACGTTGCCGGCGGCGGCGATCCGGCCCCCTGCCCGCACCGCCGCCCCCACCCGGAAGCCGGAGTAGGGCGCGTAGGCCCGCCTCCGGGCCCGCCGCGCCGCCGCCACCAGGGGATCGGTCATGCCCGCTGCAGGTAGCGCGCCAGCGCCAGCTCGGTCTCGAGCGGCATCTCGGCGAAGCGCACGTGGGCGCCGAAGGTGCCGCCTTCGCGGGTCACCCGCAGGATCTCGCCGGCGGCCCGGACCTCCTGCCGCGTGCCCGGGAGCAGGAAGCGGAGCTCCACCCGGTTCCCCACCGGCGGGTGCCCCTCGGTGTAGTAGACGCCGCCCAGGCCGAGGTTGCCGGGGCGCTCCTCGAAGGAGCCCCCCAGGGACGCGTCCCGCACCAGCAGCCGGATGGGGACCCGACCGCTGTCGCGGCGGTCCTCGCCCGGAGCGGGGGATGGGGCGGGGGAGTCGGGAGTCTCGCTGCGATCGGCCATGGGCGCTCCTTCCCGGCTTTCCTCCTGCGGGCGAGCCTACCACGCCCGGCCGACCTCAGCGGGCGAAGTCGGGGATGGCCGCGGAAAGGAGCCGGCCCAGCGTCTCCCGCACACGCTCGCCGGCGGCGGTCACCTCGGCGTGGGAGAGCGGGGCCCCGCCGATCCCGGCGGCCATGTTCGACACCATGGCCACCGCGCACGCCGGCACGCCCATGTGGCGGGCGGCGATGACCTCCGGCACGGTGGACATCCCCACCAGGTCGGCGCCCAGGAGGCGGAGCATGCGGATCTCGGCCGGCGTCTCGTAGCTGGGCCCGGCCAAGCAGGCGTAGACCCCGCGCTTGAGCGCCACCCCGGTCCGGGCGGCGGCCGCCTCGAGGAGCTCCCCCAGCCCCGGGTGGTAGGCGTCCCGGAGGTCGGGGAAGCGCGGCCCGAGCCGCGGATCGTTGGGACCGGTGAGCGGGTTCGACGCCGACAGGTTGAGGTGGTCGGTGATGCGGACCAGGTCGCCGGGAGCGAGCTCCGGGTTCACCGCCCCCGAGGCGTTGGTGAGGAGCAGCGCCCGCACGCCCAGGCGGCACAGCAGGCGCGCCCCGAAGGCCACGTCCTCGGGGCTCCACCCCTCGTAACCGTGCACTCGCCCCTGCAGGATGGCCACCGGCACGGCGCCGCCGGGCGCGGGCAACTCCCCCACGAACAGCTTCCCCGGGTGTCCCTCCACCGCGGACACCGGGAACTCGGGGATCTCCCGGTAGGGAATGACCGTCGCCGCGGCGAGGCGCTCGGCGAAGGCCGAGTGCCCGGACCCCAGGACCACCCCCACCCTGGGCGCGAGGTCGGTCTTCCCGCGCACCCAGGCCGTCGCGTACGACAGTCGGGTGTGGAGGTCGGCCTTCTTGGGCATCTCGCCTCCCGGGACGGCTCGAGGAACGGCCCGCGGCGAAGGTAGCAAGTCCTCCGGGCGACGGGAAGGCGACCCGCGCCCGCCGAGCGCAGGGGGCACCCCTGCAAGGAGCTCATGGCGGCGATCACCGGCTTCGAGCCCGGCGGGGGCGCCGGACCCACGCGTGCGGGGGGGCCATCACTCGATCCGCTCCAGGACGAGCGGCCCGGCCTCGGCCGGTCCCGGCCCGACCCGGAAGGCGGAGAGCACCCGCTCCGCCACCCGGTCCGGCGGCTCGGCCCCGCCGCGGCCGTGGTGGATGGCGCACAGCGGCTCGCCCCGCTCCACGGGCTCGCCCACCTTCTTCCGCAGGGTGAGCCCCACAGCCGGGTCGACCCGGTCCTCCACCCGGGCGCGGCCGGCTCCCAGCGCCACGGCGGCCAGCCCCAGCGCCTCGGCGTCGATGGCCTCCACCACGCCGGCCGCCGCCGAGCGCACCTCCAGCGAGCCCGCCGGACGCGGCAGCCGATCGGGGTCGTCCAGGGCGCGGGGATCGCCTCCCTGGGCCTCCACCAGGCGCCGCAGCACGAACAGGCCGCTCCCGTCGGCGATGGCCTCCTCGACGCGCCGCCGGCCCCGCTCGAGGTCGGGGGCGGCGCCGCCGAGCCGGAGCATCTCGGCGCCGAGCTCGACCGTCACCCAGCGCAGGTCCTCCGGGCCGCCGCCGCGGAGCAGCGCCAGCGCCTCCCGCACCTCGTTGGCGTTGCCCACCTCCCGCCCCAGCGGCTGGTCCATGGCGGTGAGCAGGGCCGAGACCCGCTTCCCCATGCGGCGGGCCAGCCCGGCGATGGTCCGGCCCAGCCTGCGGGCCTCCTCGCGCCGCTTCATGAAGGCGCCCGAGCCGACCTTCACGTCCAGCACCAAGGCGTCGATGCCCTCGGCGAGCTTCTTGGAGAGGATGGAGGCGGCGATGAGCGGGATGGACTCGACGGTGGCGGTGACGTCGCGCAGGGCGTAGAGCTTGCGATCGGCGGGCGCCAGCCGGTCGGTCTGCCCAACCAGGCAGGCCCCCACCGAGGCCACGATCTCGCGGAAGCGCTCCACCGGCAGGTCGACGCGGAAGCCCGGGATCGATTCCAGCTTGTCGAGCGTGCCCCCGGTGTGGCCCAGCCCCCGGCCCGAGATCATGGGGACCTTCACGCCGCAGGCGGCCGCCAGCGGCGCCAGCGCCAGCGACACCTTGTCCCCCACGCCGCCGGTGGAGTGCTTGTCCACCTTGGCCCCCGGCAGGTCCGACAGGTCCAGCACCTCGCCCGACTCGAGCATGGCCCGGGTCAGCGCCTCGAGGCCGTCCTCGGGGAGGCCGCGGAAGAAGACCGCCATGCAGAAGGCGGCCATCTGGTAGTCGGGGATCGCGCCGGCGGTGTACCCCTCCACCAGCCCGGCGATGGCCTCCGGCGGCACCGGCCGGCCGTCGCGCACGCGGTGGATGATCTCGTAGGGCCGCACCCCTCCACACTACCCCGACCGGCGGACGAACGGCTGCGGCGTCGGCCGGGATGCTGCCCGGACGCCGGAACGCTGCGGCCGCCCCGGGGGCCTCGCCGGACGGCGCCTCCGCAGCCGCGCCACGGCAGCCGTGGGCGCGGCGTCGCGCCGATGCGCCCGACGTCGCGACGGCGAACACGCGCCGGCAACGCTGCCCGGAGGCTCGGGACGGAGCTCGCCTTTCGCCGTCGCGCCCCGCAATCCGCGGGCGCGACGCCGCCGAGCGAGCCCTGCCGCGGCGAGGACCAGCGCCGGGAGGCGAGGCTCCCGGGGCGGCGGCGGAAACGCCCCCGGCAGGGCTACCACAGGATCGACTCGACCAGCTCGTCCACCATGTCGCCCAGCTTCTCGATGCCGTGCGACTTGGAGAGGAAGCCGTCGGCCCCAGCCGCCTCGGCGATGGGCTCCAGCTCCTCGTCGGGTTTGGAGGAGAAGAGGATGATGGGGATCTTCTCGGTGTGGAAGTCCTGCTTGAGCACCCGCACGATCTCCTTCCCCGAGATGTCCGGCATCATCAGATCGGTGAGGATGATCTCCGGCTGGAACTTGTCGAGCTGCTCCTGGAACTCGAGCAGGGTGGCGGCGGTCGCCACCCGGTAGCCGCGCTCCTCCAGCACCGCCTTCTCCATCTCCAGGGTGATGGCCGAGTCGTCCAGCAGGAGGATGCGCTTCTTCTCGGCCATGGACGCGTCCCTCCCCCGGCGTTAGAGCGCCGCCAGCGCGTACTCGGCGGCCCGCGCGAAGGTGGCCCCGTCCTCGGGCAGGTCGGGGTAGTAGCCCAGGAAGGCCTGCCGCTTGCCGTCGGGCCGGCGCCGATAGGCCTCGATGGCGTTGCGGTAGCACAGCCGCGCCCGGAAGACGTCGCGCTGCGCCTCCCGGCAGCGGCCGAGGTAGTAGTGGGCCAGCGCCAGGTCCGGGTCGATGAACAGGGCGCGCGCCAGCTCCAGGGAGGCCCCGTCGGCGTCGCCGGCCGCCAGCAGGTGGACGCCGTAGAAGAGGTGCGCCTCGGCCGAGAGCGGCTCCATCGCCAGCGCCACCTGGTAGCTCTCCCGGGCCCGGTCCGGCTGGCGCAGCACCACGTAGAGGTTGGCCAGGGTCAGGCGCACGCCCAGGTCCTCGCCCGAGTCGCGGATGAGCCGCTCCAGCGCCTCGCGCGCCACGCCGAAGCGTCCGTCGCCGATGAGCTCCACCGCCGCGTCCAGGACCTCCTGCGGCGACAGCACCGGCCGCGCCGGGGGGGCCGAGGGCGGCCGGGGCGGCGCCGGGTCCAGGCGCACGTGCTGCACCGGGGCCGGGACGTAACGGTGCGCCATGGCCGGTGGCGGGGGGGGCGCCGTGGGGCGGGCCGCCTCCCGCTCCGGCCGGCGGTAGAGGAAGGCGCCCGCCACCTCGGTGAGGTCGAACCCCTCGAAGAGCCGGAAGAGGGACTCGGAGTATCCCAGGAAGAGGAACCCGCCCGGCTCCAGCGAGTCGTGGAGGCGGGCCAGCACCTGCTGGGTGGTGGGCGTGTCGAAGTAGATGATGACGTTCCGGCAGAACACCAGATCCCAGCCGCCGGCCTGGGGGCGCGGGAAGACGTGCCCCACCAGGTTGTGGGCCCACACCCCGGCCAGGAGCCGCCGCAGGTCCGAGCGCACCCGGTAGCGTTCCCCCACCGGCTCGAACCAGCGGCCCGCCAGGTCGCCCGGCACATCCCGCATCCGGCGCGCGTCGTAGGCGCCGCGCGCCGCCGCCGCCACCGCCTCGGGGTTGACGTCGGTCCCGACCAGCTCGACCTCGCCCGGCCGGGCCCCGGCCTCGGCGGCGGTCATGGCGATGGAGTAGACCTCCTCGCCGGTGGCGCAGCCGGCCGACCAGATGGCCACCGGCCGACCCCAGGCCCGCGCCCTCCTGAGCAGCCCGGGCATGAGGGCCGCCAGGGCCCGGAACTGCTTGTCGTCGCGGAAGAAGCTGGTCTTGCCCACCGTCACCAGCGGCAGGAGCCGCCGCAGCTCCTCGTCCCCCTCCTCGGAGCGCAGCAACTCCAGATAACCCAGCGGACCCCGCACCTTGCCGTTCAGGTCGTCGAACCGGGCGGAGAGGGCGATCTTGAGCGCCGAGTAGCCGTCGGGGCGGATGTAGAGGCCCACCCGCTCCTTGAGCAGGGAGGCCAGCTCGGCGAGCTGCTCGCCCTGGACCTCGACCCTCATCCCACCAGCTCCTGGAGAGCGCGGGCGATCTCGTCGAGCGGCAGCACCCGGTCGACGGACCCGGTCTCGATGGCGGCCCGGGGCATGCCGAAGACGGCGCTGGTGGCCTCGTCCTGGACGATGGTGTGACCGCCGGCGCGCTTCACGGCCCTGAGCCCCTCGGCGCCGTCGCGACCCATGCCGGTGAGGATCACGCCGCAGGCGCGCGCCCCGTAGGCCTCGGCGGCGGAGAGGAACAGCGGAGTCACCGAGGGCTTGAAGCTGTCCACCGCCGGCGCGTCCGAGAGCCGGGCGTGCCCGCGGCCGACCACCAGGTGGTGGCCGGTGGGCGCCAGCAGCACCAGGCCGGGGCGCAGCAGGTCGCCGTCGCGGGCGGTCCGCACCTCGAGCCGGGATTCCTGGTCGAGCCAGTTGGCGAGCCCCTCGGTGAACCCCTCGGCGATGTGCTGCACCACCAGCACCGGAGCGGCGAAGTCCGCCGGGAGCGCCCGCAGCAGCGAGGCCAGGGCGCGCGGCCCCCCCAGCGAGGCCCCCACCACCACCACGTCGGAGTGGGCGCCGGCGCGGGCGGTGGCTGGGCGCTCGGCGCGCAGGCCCCGCAGGTGCCGGATGACGCGCACCCCCGCCAGCAACCGCAGCCGGGAGCGCAGCGTGGCGCCGTACTCGTCCAGGTCGGCCTCGGCCCGCGGCTTCTCCAGGATGTCGAGCGCGCCCAGCGACAGGGCCCGGAAGCCCACCGTCTCCTCCGGGTTCACGGTGAGGACCAGGATGGGCGTGGGGGTCTCCGCCATGATGCGGGCGATGCCGGAGAAGCCGTCGGCGTCCGGCATGTTGATGTCCATGGTGATGACGTCGGGCTTGAGGGCCCGCGCCAGGCGGGCCGCCTCGTTGCCGTCGGCGGCCGAGGCCACCACCTCGAAGCCGGGATCGACGGTGATGACCCGGGCCAGCACGTCGCGGAAGAGGTCGGAGTCGTCGGCCACCAGCACGCGGACGGGCCGCTCGCCGCCGCCCGTGCTCATGCCGGCACCCCGCACAGGCGCTCCAGCGTGGCCGCCAGCACCTCGGCGTCGAGCTCCCCCTTGACCAGGTAGGCCTCGGCGCCGGCGTCGACGCCGCGGCGTCGCTCCTCCGGCGCCGAGAGCGAGGAGAGGATCACCACCGGGAGCTTCTGGAAGCGGGGCGAGGCCTTGACGCGGCGGGTGAGGTCGATGCCGTCCAGGACCGGCATCTGCACGTCGGTGAGCAGGAGCTGGAAGGCTCCCGCCTGCAGGCGCTGCCACCCGTCCTCGCCGTCGTTGGCCTCCTCCACCTCGTGCCCCAGCGACCGGAGCAGGGCGGCCTCGGCCTCGCGGGCGATGGCGCTGTCGTCCACCAGGAGGATGCGCAGCCGGCGGCGGTCGCGGCCGCGCGACAGCGCCGGGCTGGCCAGGCGGCGGGCCGCCGCCACGATGTCGGGCGTGGAGAGGAGGAGCGCCACCCGCCCGTCCTCCAGGGCGGCCGCGCCGGCGACGAAGCGCATCCCCTTCACGAAGGCCCCCGGCGCCTTCACCGCCACCTCCCGCTCGCCGTAGAGCCCGTCCACCACCACCGCCGCCCCCTCCTGGCCGTGGCTGATGAAGGCCGACACCGGGCGGGGATTGCGCGGGCCGCCGTTGAGCGACAGCAGCGGCCCCAGCGCCACCACCGGCATGAGCTTGCCGCGGTGGCGCACGACGCGGATCCCGGCCACCTCCGAGATCTCCGCCGGGTCGATCCGCCCCACCGCGTCCACGTCCACCGCCGGCAGGCCGTAGACGTCGTCGTCGATGCGGACCAGCAGCACCTTCATGAGCGAGAGCGACTGCGGCATGCGCAGGACGAAGCGGGTGCCCTTCCCAGGCTCCGATTCCACCACCACCGAGCCGCCCAGGCCGGTCACCTTCTTGCGCACCACATCGAGCCCCACGCCGCGTCCCGAGACCTCCCCGGCCTCCTCGCGGGTGGAGAAGCCCGGCTGGAAGATGAGGTCCAGCGCGGCGCGGGCCGACAGGCCGGCGGCCTGGGCCTCGCCCAGGAGCCCCTTGTGCACCGCGGCGGCCCGGATGCGGCGGGGGTCGATGCCGCGGCCGTCGTCCTCGACGGTCACCGCCAGCAGGTCGCCGTCGGTGCGGGCCGAGATGGTGAGGCGCCCCAGCCGCGGCTTGCCCGCCTTCTCGCGCTCCTCGGGCGGCTCCAGGCCGTGGTCCACGGCGTTGCGCAAGAGGTGGACCATGGGGTCGTTGAGGGAGAGGAGGATGGCCTTGTCGACCCCGGTGTCGCCGCCCTTGACGACGCACTCCACCTCCTTGCCCTGCTCCTTGGCCAGGTCGCGGGCAGCGCGGGGGAAGCCGGCCAGCAGCGACGCCAGCGGCACCAGGCGCGCCGCGCCCACCTGGTCGGCAAGCAGGGCGAACTGGCTCCGCGCCGCGCTCACGCTGTCGGCGTGGGCCCTGAGGAAGCGAAAGGTGTCGGAGCGCAGCAGGTGGACGTCCCCTTCCATCTGCTCGGCGATCCTGAGGAGCCCCTGGTACCGTAGCTGCTCGCTGGCGGCCACCACCCGGTCGGCCAGCCGGCTCCAGCGCGTGAAGAGGATGGCCAGCTCCCGGCTGCGGCCGGCGGACCGGGCGCCGTCGACCAGCAGGTCGCCGGCCAGGCTGGCGATCTCGTCCAGCCGGTCGACGTCCACGCGGATGGACTGCGCCGCCCTCTCGCCGCGCAGCTCGGCGCGCGGCGCCTCGGCCTCGGCCGGCGCCGCGGCCCCGTCGCCGCGGTCGGCGCGGATGAGGCCGCGCAGCCGCGTGGCCCATTGCTCGGCCACCGCCCCGCCGTCGGGCGGGGAGGAGAGGAAGCCGGGGATGGCGTCGCAGGCCTGGAGCAGCGCGTCCAGCCGGTCGCCGGGCTTCTGCCCCGGCAGCACCTTGAGCAGGTCCTCGGCGGCGTGGACCACCTGCGAGAGGCCGGTGAAGCCCATCATGCGGGCCTCGCCCTTCAGGGTGTGCAGCTCCCGGGCGACCTCCGCCTTGACCTCCTCGCCCCCACCGCGCTCCAGGGCCAGGAGGGAGGCGGAGAGCTTCTCCACCCGGTCCTGGGTCACCTCGCGGAACTTGCCGAGGAGCTTCTGGCGGATCTCTTCCGCGCCCATGGGGAGACGCGCTAGTCCACCCGGAACCGCTTGACCAGCTCGGCCAGGCGCTCGGCCAGCTTGGTGAGCTCGGCGGCGGCGCCGGTGGCCTGCCGCGATCCAGCCTGGGCCTGCCGGGTCACCTCCTCGATCTCCGACATGGACTGAACCACCTGCTCGGTGGCGGTCCGCTGCTGCTGGGTGGCGAGGTGGATGACCCGGGCGGCGTCGCTGGTCTCCTGGATGCCGGAGAGGATGCCTCCCACGCTGCCCATGGCCGCGCCGCCGAGCTTCTCGCCCTCGGCGGCCATGCGCTTGTTCCCGTCGGCGGCCTCCTTGGCGGCGTGGGTGGCCTCGCGGATCTCGGTGATGAGGTTCTTGATCTCCTTGGTGGACTCCATCACGTTCTCGGCCAGGCGCCGCATCTCCGCCGCCACGATGGAGAAGCCGCGTCCCGCCTCGCCGGCCTTGGCGCCCTCCAGGGCGGCGTTCAGGGCCAGGAGGTCGGAGCGGTCGGCGATCTCGTCGATCACCTCCACCACCGTGCCGATGCGCTCCACCCGCCGCGACAGCTTGGAGATGGCGTCGTCCACCTCCACCGCGTTCCGCTTCACCTTCTCCATCGAGTCCATGAAGGCGCGGATGGAGCCCTCGCCCTGCTTCCCGGCGCCCAGGGTCTGCTCGGCGATGCCGGCCACCATCTGCGCGTTCTCGGCGATCTGGTGGGAGGCCCCCTTCAGCTCCTCCATGGTGGCGGTGGTCTCGTGGATGGCCGAAGCCTGCTGGCTGGTGGAGGACTCGTTCTGGGTGGCGGCCGCCAGCACCTCCGCCGAGCTGCTGGAGAGCTGGAGCGCCGCCTCGCGGATCTCGGTGACGAACTTCTTGAGCGTCTCCATCACCTGGCCCACCCCGGCGATGAGCGGGGCCAGCGCCGCGTCGGAGACCCCGAGCCGCAGCTCCCCGGTGAGGTCGCCCTGCACCACCAGCTTCACCATGGCCTCGATGGTCTCGTCGACGCCCTGGCTCACCACCTGGATGCGCGCCATGGCCTCCCGCATGGAGGCCTGGGCGTACTCGGCGGCGGCGTTGACGCCCCGGCCGATCTCCTTCATGGCCGGGTCGCGCAGGGCACCCACGTCGACGCGCACGTCGTAGCGGCCGTGGCCGTGGGCCTTGAGCGCCTCGACGATGAGGCCGACCTCGCCGCGCGGGGCGCCTTCCTTGGGGGGGGCGGCCCGGGCGCGGCCGGCGGGCCTCCGGGGGGTGGCGTTTCGGTCAGGCACGGTGCCTCCCTTGTGTGGTGGCCGCGGCGCGGCCGCGGAGCTCCTCCTGGATGAGCGTGGCCAGGTCCAACAGCGGGGTGGGCGCCTCGTCCAGGATCGCCAGGCCGGTCACAGCCGCCGAGGCCAGGCACTGGGCCGCCAGCGGAGGGAGGGGGCGGAGGTCGGCCTCGGCCACCTCCCGTACCCCCAGCACCTGGTCCACCGCCAGGATCTGGTCGCCCCCGGGACAGGCCACCACGATGCCGCGCTGGGCGTCGAAGGGGCGGCCCAGGGCCGTGGCGGCGATGGCGCCCGCCTGGTCCCAGTCGGCCGGGGCGATCCGGCGCACGTCGTCGACCTGGGCCGCGTAGACGCGGGCGCCCACCTGGAACATCAGGATCTCGGCGGTCCCCTGGCTCACGCCGGCACGCTCCGCGACCGCGCCGCCTGGACCAGGCGCGGCAGGTCGAGAACCGCCAGGGTGCCCTTCTCGTCGCGGGCCACCGCGCTGACGAACTCCGAGACGCCGCCCCCCTCGGCCGGGGGCGCCTCGAGCTGGCGCCGTTCCACGGCGATGAGCCCCTCCACCTCGTCGGCCACCACCGCCACCTTCCAGGGGTCGCACCAGACGATGGCGGCCCGGGTGGAGGCCCGGATGGGAATGGCGGACTGGCCCATGAGCTGGGCGGGGTCGAGCACCGCCAGCACCTCTCCGCGGTGGGTGAAGACACCGGGGAGGAAGGCCGGCGACGCCGGCAGGCGCGTCAGCGGCCCCAGGCGCACCACCTCGGTGACCAGCGGGGCCTCGAAGGCGTAGCGCCCGCCCAGGAGGCGGATGCCGAAGAGCCAGGCCTCCCCGCCTCCCGGGGCGGCGACCGCGCTCACGCCCTTGCCCGGCGCACCGGGCCCGCGATCGCCTCGCTCCGACATGAAGGAATCATCCTACGGGGCACGACGGGCCGGCAAGTGAGTGGTATCCTCCCCTGATCGCGGGACGCTGCCTTGAAGATCCTGGTCTGCTGCGAGAGCGAGCTGGTGCGCGAGATGCTGGCCCTGGCGCTGGGGGGGGCCGGCCACCAGGTGACCGCCGCGGACGACCCCTTCGCGCTGGTCGGAAACGTCGCCGGGGCCGGGGCGCTGCTGGTCGACGCGGCCCGGGCCCGCCAGGCGGTGGCCCTGCTGCGCGACCGCGGCTTCCTGGGGCGCTCGCTGCTGGTCGGCGACGGCGCCCCGGAGGACTTGGCGCGCCAGGCTGGCGAGCTCGGCGCCGACGGGGCGCTGCCGGCCGCGCCGCCCGACGACCTGGAGCGCCGCTTCCAGGCTGCGCTGGCGGCCCGGCGCCGGGTGCTCATCGTCGACGACAGCGAGATCGTGGCCCGGCTGCTCAAGGAGGAGCTGGAGCAGAAGGGGTTCGAGATCCAGTACGCGCCTGACGCCGAGAAGGCCACCTCCATCATCCTGAAGCGGCAGACCCGCCCCGACGTGATCCTGCTGGACATCAACATGCCCAAGGTGGACGGGGCGCAGTTCTGCCGTTTCGTGAAGAAGAACGAGATGTTCCGCGCCATCAAGGTGGTCTTCTGCTCGGGCGAGGCGAAGGAGCGGGTGAGGCAGCTGGCGGAGGAGTGCGGCGCCGACGGGTACATCCTCAAGGACGACCTCCTGGGGAAGTGGATCGTCGACAACACCGGCTGACGGGATCCCCGGCGTCCCGGCTCCTCACCCGGCGTTGCCTTCTCTCGGCGGGAAATACGACGAGCCCCGAGACCGCCCGGACGTCACCAGGGGCGACGCGGGCACTCCTCGGGCGGTGTGGCGCCGTTGCAGGCGCCGGGCGTGCCCGGGGTGGCCGGCGAGCAGGCGAGGTTCGCCGCCTCGTCGGGGCCGGCCGGGTGGAGGCGCTCCACCGAGCGCTCGCCGCAGCGCAAGAGCGGCGTGACCACGCCCAGCGTCGAGACGGCGGCGCCGTCGGGCGCCTCCAGCGCCAGGCCCGGCGGGGCGTCGTTGGAGAGGCCGCCCAGGAGCGCCCCCGCCGCGCAGCGGAAGAGCGGCCGGTCCGGCGCGAGCGCGTAGCGCCCGTCGTAGGCGCCCCCGACCACGAGGCCGTGCCCGCCCGGCGGCACCGGCCCTCCCAGCGGCTCGAGCGTGCACCGGGTCCAGGCCCCGGAGGCGCCGCGCTTGGCCAGCCGCCAGCCGGCGAGGTCGGCCTCGCCGGTGCCGAGGTTCGCCACCTCGGCGTACTCGCCGCCCTCCTCGGGCGCGGCGGCGTCCACCAGCGCCTCGGACAGCACCGGGCGCGCCGCCGGCGGGGCGGTGCGCGCCTCGCGCCAGGGGCCGGGCGAGGCCCGGTTCCCGGCCAGGTCCTCGGCGAGAAGCCGCCAGGCCACCCGCGCCCCGGGACACAGCCCGTCGACCCGGACCACGGCCGGGCACGCCGCCGCGCCGGCCCGGCAGGGATCGTATCCGGGGCAGGGCGACGGCTCGGACCAGCGCGCCGCGGTGGCCGGCCAGGCCGGCAGCACCTCGCAGATCTCCCCGGGCGGCGACGCCACCTCCAGCCCCGGCCGGACCAGCTCGTCCGCCTCCGCGGTCACCGCCAGGAAGGTCTCGCCGGCCTCCAGCCGGGCGCCGGCCTCGGCCACCAGCGGCGCCGCCAGGTCGCGGCAGGGCCGCACCTCGATGGCCGCCAGCTCGGAGGGGCGGTTCCCGGCGCCGTCGGCCACGCCCTCGAGCGACGGCAGCAGCGGCCCGGCCGGGAGATCGGCCGTCAGATCCAGGCCCAGGACCTGGGGCGACGGCGCTACCGGCCGGGCCCAGGCGCCGGGCAGGCCCAGCGCCCCGGCGACCGGCTCGTCGAACCCGAGGCGCAGTCCCGCCAGGTTGGCGGGCGCCGGCCCGTGCGGCGGACGGATCCAGCGCGGTTCCGGCGGCGTCCGGTCGGGGCGCGGGCCGGTTCGGAACGGGGAGACGAAGGGCCGGCGCCTCCCCGACGGGTCGAGCACCTGCCGCCCGTCGGCGCTGCGGATCTGCGAGGCCACCACCAGGGCGTAGCCGCTCAGGGGATCGAGCGGCGCCGCCGGCCGCAGCTCGGCGCGCCGGCCGCCGGCCACCAGCGCCACCGCGGCCGCCACCGCGGGGACGCCGGCCCCCAGGCCGCCGGGCCCCTCGACGGCGGCCGTCACCGCCCGCACGTCGGCCTCCCGCGCCAGGGCGAGGAAGCGTCCGTCGGCCACGCCGGGCGGGTCGACGGGGTGGCTGAACTCCACCGCCGCCACCACCTCGTCTGGGCACACGGCGCTGCCGGTGGGCCAGGCCCCGACCACGCGCGGCATGGGCTCGGGGTCGCCGGGCCCGCAAGCCGAGAGCAGCGCCCACGCCACCGCCGCCCGGGAGCGCCTCATCGCTCCGCTCCGTGAACGGCGCCGGTCCGGCCCCGCCCCAAGAGGCCGCCGGTGAGGGCGTCGAGCTCGGCCGCCACCCGCGCCAGCTCCAGCTCGCGCCGGGCGCGCTCCGGGGCGTCCGGTGGAGGCGAGAGCAGTAGCTCAGCCTTGAGGGCCACCCGCTGGAAGAGCAGGCGTGTGGCCCGCTCCACGCGCTCCTCCCGCTGCCGGGCCAGGCGGGACATGGCCTCCGCCAGCGCCAGCTCCTCCCGCGCGAACAGGAGCCGGTCGAGCTCCCAGGCAGCCCGCAGCCCGCCCCGCCAGCCCGGCGAGGTGCGCAGGTAGTCGGACTCGGCCGCGCCGGTGAACCCCACCACCCGCGTGGTGCGCTCGTCGTGCTCCAGCTCGGCGCTGAGGCGCGGCAGCCAGGCCGCCTGCCGCGCCCGGCGCCGCAGGGAGTCGAGCCGTTCCCGCTCGCCGTCCAGCTGGGCCGCGGCGGCCCGCTGCACCGCTTCCAGCGACGGCTCCCCCGCCCAGGCCAGGGCGGCGGCGCGCGCCGCGCGGACCTCGGAGTCGGCCGGAGCCGGGGGCGGCTGGCCGCGGCCGGCCGGATCGCCGGCGGCGAGGAGAAGCAGCAGCAGGGGGGCCATGGGGCCGGCGGTTCCACCTTCCGCGCCAGGGACCGACCGCCTGGGCTCGCACACTTGCCCACCTGAGGCGGGCCGCTCCCCGCCCGGCGGGCCGGGCTCCGGACCCCGGTCGCGCCGACCCTGGTTCGGCGCCGACCCGGGGTCGTGTCCCACGGGGACGGGGCGCCCAGACCCCGAGCTCGGGCGGCGTCCCCGGGCCGCGGCGGCCAGAGGACAGCCGCCATCCTCGACCGGCGGTACGCGGGGACGAGGCCCAACCCGGCGGAAGGACGCGACTCGGGCCGGCTCCGCCGCCGGCCGGGGGCGGCGAGGCGCCTCACCTGGCCGGGAGCGGCGCCCGTGGCAGCCGGGTGGATCCGGCCTTGCACCTCCTCGTGGGAGCGCATCCGGGGGGAATCGCGAGGCGCCATGGAACGGAAGAAGATCCTGCTGGTGGACGACTCGAGCACGGTGCTGCTCATGGAGAAGATGATCCTCTCCAAGAGCCCCTACGACCTCGTCACCGCCTGCGACGGCCAGGACGGCTACGACAAGGCCGTGGTGGAGAAGCCGGACCTCATCCTCCTCGACGTGGTCATGCCGAAGATGGACGGCTTCGAGGTCTGCCGGCGGCTCCGCGAGCGCGAGGAGATGCGCGGCGTTCCCGTCATCATGGTGACTACCCGCGGCGAGCTGGTGAGCGTCGAGACCGGCTACCAGAGCGGCTGTACCGACTACATCACCAAGCCCATCAACGGCCTGGAGCTGCTCTCCAAGGTGAAGAACTACCTGGGAGACTGAGGGGACCCCCATGGCACGAGGCAACGGGCCGCCTCCCCCCGACGACGCGGGCGGGCGCAGCCTCCAGTCGGTCAACCAGCAGCTCAAGGACCTCATCGAGTCCCTCCGCGAGCAGCGGGAGCGGCGGGTGCGCGAGGGGCCGCCCACCCCGGCTCCGGCCTCGCTCTCGTCCCCG
>DASRTO010000553.1:0-3705 GCA_035655915.1 Anaeromyxobacteraceae bacterium | reverse complement strand
GTCGGCCGCGCCGCTGCACACCCCCTCGAAGAGGCCGAGCACGCCGCGGATCCCGGGCACCGCGTCGAGCGCGCGCACCAGCGCCATCTCGGTCGTGCCGGGGTTGGCGAAGCACACCCCGACCCCCGAGGCGACCATCGTCGCGAGGAGGCTCTCGGCGCCGTTCATGCGGCGTCTCCTCCTGCGCCGGGTCCGTCGGGGCGCCGGGTTGCGCGCAGACACCCGCCGGAGAGCCCGGGGACCACGTCGAAGCGGCTCTTCTGCGCCGCGAACTCCAGCTCCCGCCCCAGGCCCCGGTCGAGCATCATGCGCCCGACGCGGCTTTGCGACAGGCACTCGAGGGCGTCGGCGCGATCGTGCAGCAGGCGGGCGGCGCTGGCCGCATCGCTGAGGTCGTGGGCCGCGCCGCGCCGGGCGAGGAGCGAGACGAGGTAGCCGGCGCCGTAGAAGTCCTCGAGGTTGAAGTTGTCGGCCGAGCCCGCGCAAACCAGCAGGACCGTGTCGGCGGGGTGGACCCGCTCGATGTGGTCGACGATCGCCTCGCCGTTGAGGAGCGCCCCCGCGTAGACGTGGTCCGCCCGGCCCGCCTTGGCCACCGCCACGGTGCCGTTGGTGGTGGAGTAGATGAGGGCGCGCCCCGCCAGATGCTCCCCGAGGAGCGCCAGGGGCGTGGGATGGGCGAACCCCGGCAGGGTCGAGGCGTTGAGCTCGCCGGAGAGCAGGTAGGATCCTTCCGGGCGCCGGCGGGCCTCCGCCAGCGCGGCCTCCCCGTCGAGCGTCGGCACGACCTCGGTCGCGCCGTGGGCCAGGGCGGTGGCGATGCTGGAGGTGGCGAAGAGGACGTCCAGGACCACCACCACCTTGCCCGGGAGGCGTTGCGCGTCCAGCTCTTCCTTCTTGAGGAGGACGTGGACCTTCGCCATCAGCCGGCGGGCCTCCGCAGGAGCATGGCGCTGCCGATCATCTCCATGACCGGCTCGCCGTGCTGGTTCAGGACCTCCCAGCGTTTGCGAACCAGGCCCAGGTGCGGCTTCGACCTGAGCGGCCGGGCCTCGACCACCGTCGTTCGCACCCGCAGCACGTCGCCGGGGCGTACCGGCCGGAGCCAACGCAGGGCGTCCACGCCGGGCGAGCCGGCGCTGGCGGTGTCGCTCAGGTACGCGTCGCACTCCATCCGCATCGCCAGCGCGCAGGTATGCCACCCGCTCGCCACCAGGCCGCCGAAGGCACTCCGCTTCGCGGCCTCCTCGTCCAGGTGGAACGGCTGCGGGTCGAACTGGCGGGCGAAGCGGACGATCTCCTCGGCGGTGACGGCGACGCCGCCGAACTCGCGCACCTTCCCGACGGGGAAGTCCTCCCAGTAGTAGCGCGCCTCGCTCATCTCGTCTCCCCGGCTGCCGGCGCCAGACCTCCGAAAAGGCCGCGCGGCGGCGGCCATGACTTCTCTCGCCGGTAGTGGGTAGTCTAGCGGCGCATGCGGGTCCCAACAACGCGACCGCGCGCGGGCCTCTTCGGCGGAGGCGGCGAGCGGGGAGCCTGAGAGCGCGATGATCGTGGACGCGCACTACCACCTCGAGCCACGCCTCGAGCCGGTGGAGCGGCTCCTCGCCGAGATGCGGACCCACCGCATCGACCGCGTGGCGCTGATGGCGCCGGTGAGCGAACCCATCCATCTCGGCCCCCTGGGGCGAGGCTACTGGGACGCCATGCGCCGCGGCCTGGGCGGCGGGTGGCCGCGCCTGGGCCGTCTGCTCTACCGCGCTACGGTGCGGCCCTGGGGGCGAGTCGCCTTCGCGGGCGGGAGCTTCCCCATTCTCGATCGCCCCGACAACGGCGCCATCGAGCGCGCGATGGCGCGGCATCCCGATCGCTTCGTCGGCTGGCTCTTCCTGAACCCCCGCGCCCCGGGCTGGCTGGAGGAGGCGGAGCAACGGCTCGGCCGGCCCGGCTGGATCGGCGTGAAGGCCCATCCGTTCTGGCACCGCTACCCGGTGGCCCGTCTCGACGACCTGGCGGCGCTCTGCCAGGAGCGGGGCAAGCCGCTCATGGTGCATCTGGGCGCCGGGCGCGGCCGGGGAGACTTCCGCCGCCTGCCGGAGCGGTTCCCGCGGCTCAAGCTGGTGTACGCCCACGCCGGGATCCCCTGGTACCGCCCGCTCTGGGAGGACGCGCGCCGGCGAGAGCGGGTCTTCGTCGATCTCTCGAGCCCGTACCTGACCAGGGTACTGCGCCACCAGGCGCTTCACGCGCTCGGGCCTTCGCGCTGCCTCTACGGCAGCGATGGCCCGTACGGCTACCCCGCCCCAGGCGGCGGTTACGACCACGCCGCGATCCTCGGGCAGATCGAGCGCGCCGGGCTGGCGACGGCTGAGCTAGAGCAGGTGCTGGGCGGGAACTTCGTGGCGCTGACGGCCACCTGACGGGTGCGCGGCGCCGGCCGGGCCGGCGAGGATCGGCGGTGGCGAGGCGCGGGCCGTGCCGTCAGCATGGTCCGCCGTGGATGCCGAGGGCTCGAGCGGCCGGCGGACGGCGCTCCTGGACGAGCCCGGCGAGGTGCGCCGGGAGGAGGGGTTCGAGCCGGAACGGTTGCGCCCGGTCCTGGAGCGGGCGTTCCCCGGTGCCCGCGGGCCGGTCACGCTCCTCCAGTTCCGCGAGGGCCACTCCAACCTCACCTACCTCGTCCGGATCGGAGGCCAGGAGGCGGTGCTGCGCCGGGCGCCCTTCGGGACGCGGGTGAAGAGCGCCCACGACATGCGGCGCGAGTTCTCGATCCTCTCGGCGATCCAGGGCGTGTACCCGCGAGCGCCGCGGCCCATCGTCTTCTGCGAGGACGAGTCGCTCATCGGGGCGCGCTTCTACCTCATGGAGCGCGTCCGCGGCGTGGTGCTGCGGGGCGACGCGTCGGCACCGGGCCTGACCCCCGATCTCCTGAGGGCCGCCTCGACGGCGCTCGTCGACAACCTCGCCGAGTTGCACGGCGTCGACCTGGCGCGCACCGGTCTCGCCTCGACGGGGAAGCCGCAGGGGTACGTGGGGCGCCAGGTGGCAGGCTGGACCGAGCGCTATGCCCGCGCCCGAACGGACGAGATACCGCAGATCGAGGCCGTCGCCGCCTGGCTCGCGGCTCACCTGCCGCCCGAGAGCGGCGCCGCCCTGGTCCACAACGACTACAAGTTCGACAACGTCGTGCTGGATCCCGCCGACCTCAGCCGCATCGTGGCCGTGCTGGATTGGGAGATGGCGACGGTGGGCGACCCGCTCATGGACCTGGGAACGACGCTCGGCTACTGGGCCGACCCAGACGATCCCGCCGAGTTCCGGGCCCGCACCTACGGTCCGACCCACCTGCCCGGCAGCCTCCCGCGCATCGAGGTGGTGGAGCGGTACGCGGAGCGGACCGGCCGCGGCGTCGGCTCGGCGCTCTTCTACTACGCCTTCGCGCTCTTCAAGATCGCCGTCATCGTCCAGCAGATCTACCGGCGGTACATCGATGGGCACACCCACGATCCGCGCTTCGCATCCCTCGTCGACCGCGTTCGCGTCCTGGGGCGGCAGGCGACGCGCGCGCTGGAGAAGGAGCGGATCCACGGGCTGGGCGCGCCTTGAAGCGGCGCACCCTTTCCGTCCCTTCTCGGGACGGACAGCCCAGAGGGGCCCAGCGCTGTCCCGCATCCCCGACCCGCCACCCACGGGGGGCTGCCTCCT
>DASRTO010000552.1:0-1621 GCA_035655915.1 Anaeromyxobacteraceae bacterium | reverse complement strand
AGACGGGGACCGCGTCTGGTTCGAGGGGACGCGCACCGCCAGCGCCAGCAGCGGCCTCGCCTACGTGCGCATCTCGGGCGAGCTCGCGACGGCGGCGGCCGATCGGCTGCTCACGCTCGACCTCGAGTTCGGCCGGGCCCTCGGCGCGGACGGCACCGAGCTCGAGCCCACCTACCGGGCCCGAGCGCGCCTGCGGCTGGCACCGGAATAGGCGGGCGGAAGCTGATCAGGCGACGTTCCGGACCAACCACCGGACGAGCGGAGCCGCGCTGCGGGCGTGCGCCGTCAGCGAGTCGAGGAGCTCGCGCCGCGCCAGCAGGCGGCGGTCGATGGGCGGGGACATCGCCACGAGCCCCTTCAGCCGGAAGAGATCGGCCCGGGGATGGGCCGGGTCGAAGCCCGCCGGGACGCGCTTTGTCGACTCGCGGGCCGCGAGCGTGAAGCCCTTTCGCGCGAGGCCCGAGGCGATGCGGCCCAGCTCGCCGCCGCGGCGCGCGTCGAGCAGCGCCGCTCGGTGGCGCTGCAGCGCCTCCCCGTCCATTCCGTAGATCCCCGCTCCCATGAAGGCCTCCTCGAAGGCCACGTGGAAGTAGACGGCGGCCGGCACCTCCACGCCGGCGCCTCCGCCCGCGCCCCCCACCGCCAGCATCCCGCCGATGTTGGTCTTGTAGGGCGACTTGTCCTTGCTGAAGCGGACGTCCCGGTGGATGCGGAAGACCTTGGGCGCGCCGAGGACGCCGCCGGGATAGGCGCGTCCCAGCCGCTCGCGCACCTCCCCCAGGAGCGCCCGCATGGGCGCGAGCCAGCCTTGCTCGTACCGCTCGCGGTTCCGCTGGAACCAGTCGCGATCGTTGTGAAGGGCCAGCTCCCCGAAGAAACGGCCCGACGTGTCGGCGAAGCCCTCGAAGCGCGGCGCGTCACTCATGGACACGGAAGATAGTCCGGCGCCCGCCGCCTCGCACACGCGGGCCTACGGCGTCGCCGGACGCTCGGACTCGACGGTGGGCGCCGGACCCGGGCCCGTCCCCAGCCTGCGTGACAGCTCCCCGGGGCACTCATGGGGCTTCTGCGCCAACACAGACCCCGGGTCGGACGTCCCACTCGCCACGCAACTCTCGGCGACCCGTCGGCGCGGCGAAAGGCGGCGGTGGTGCTTATCTTGCGTCCGAATCGGAGGTCTCCCGTGGCCTACTCCTGGACACCGGTGAATCTCGGGCGCACCGGGCTCAAGGTGGTACCGCTCGGCCTGGCGGCGTCGTACGGCATCCCGGGCAAGGACGTGGAGCGCGCGTTCGAGCGTGGGCTGCTGATGATGCGCTACAACGCCGCCCACCCCGGAACAGAGCGGGAGGTCTTCCCGCACCTGCCGGAGGAGAGGCCGGGCGTCGTGGCATACACGACCACGAGCTGGGGCCAGCTCATCGATCCTGCGCTCGCGCCTGCAGGCGAGCGCGTCCCGAGGGGCACCGACTGCTACCGGTTCGTGCTGTCGAACCCACACGTGGATGCCTGCTGGGCCGGGCCCAGGAGCGCCGACCAGCTCGACGACGCGATGCGCGCGCTCGATCTCGGGCCGATGAGCGAGGACGAGCTGGCCTGGATGCGGCGCGTCGGCGAGTCC
>DASRTO010000551.1:0-2999 GCA_035655915.1 Anaeromyxobacteraceae bacterium | reverse complement strand
CTGCGCTCGGCGGGGTCCACCACCGCCATGGTGTAGGACTGGCGGGTGGGCACGTCCATCTGGGAGATGCAGAAGCGCGCGAGCAGCACCGCCACCGCCAGGGGCAGGGTCGGCATGAGGGGGACCAGGATCAGGAGGACGTTGGAGGGCAGGTGCGTCAGCACCATGGTGTTCACCAGGCCGATGCGCCGGGCGATGGACGCCGCCGACAGGGCCGAGACCGCCGCCATGAGATTCGCCCCGAAGAAGATGGCCCCCAGCAGCGCCTCGCCGGTCCCGAAGCGCCGGTGGAACCACCAGGCCACGAGGCTCTGCACCACGAAGCCCCCGGCGAAGGCGTCCACCGCGAAGAGCCCGGAGAGGCGCAGCACCACCCGGCGCGACCGGGAGAGGCCCAGCGCCGCCCAGGGCGGGGCCGGCCCCGCCGGCCCGGCCGCGGCGGCCTCCGAGGCCGGGCCCAGCCCGGCGAAGATCCCGAGGAGCGCCGCGCCGAGGAGCGCGTAGAACGCCACCACCGCCCGGTAGCTGTGCAGCGGCGTCATCCCGGCGCGCTGCAGCCCCTCCGACAGGGCGCCCCCGCAGAGCGCCCCCAGCGCCGTGGCCGCCGCTCCCGCCAGCTGGTACCAGGAGAAGAGCCGGGTGCGGCGCTCCGGAGCCGACTGCTGCGCCAGCGCCGCCTGCTCCACCGCCAGGAAGGGTCCCACCTCGTTGCCCGACGGCGAGAGGACCCCCACGGTGGCGGCCAGGAGCAGGACCCAGAAGCTCCGCGCCACGGCGAAGACCGCCCCCGCCAGCACCATGAGCGCGGCGCCCAGGATGAGCATGCGCCGGCGCCCGGCTCGGTCCGCCCGGCTGGTGACGAGCAGCGAGATGGCGGTGTCGCCGAGCAGCGTCAGGGTGAGCAGCGCCCCGACGCGGGCCTGCGACAGCCCCAGCTCGGCGAGGAGCAGCACCAGCACCACCGAGAGGAGCCCGTAGGCGAAGAGCCGCACCGCCCGGGCCGCGAAGAGGAGGCGGACGTCACGCGGGCCGTGCGCCGTGGCGGCCGTGGCGCCGGCGGGCCGCTCAGGGACCCTCGCTTGAGCCATGGGGCCTCCCGGTGACCGATGGTGTTACCGGCCGGGGCGGGCCCCGTCAATCCGCGGCTGGGGTCGCGGAAAGGGTGGACGCCGGCCGCTTCTGGTATAGACTCTCCCTCAGGCGCCGCTCGCGCCGCCGGATCCTGGAGAGGGGCCGGCCTGGCGCGACACCTGCCGCGAGCCCGACCCGGGCGGCGCCGCTCCAGGGCTCGCGGCGCGTCCCCACCGCGTCCATCCGCGGTGGGGCGGGCATCGCGGGGTGGCCTGGGGCCGCCCCCGCGCGCGGCCGGGCGCGGCCCGGAGGAAAGCGTGGCGATGGAACCGAGAAGCGACACCCAGATGGAACCGAGAAGCGACACCCAGGTGGAGGAGCTGCTCCGGCAGGCGGTGGAGCGGATGCGCTCCACCTTCCAGATCCCGTCCTTCCGCCCCGGCCAGGAGCGGGTCATCCGGCACGTCCTCGGGGGGCGCAACGTCCTGGCGGTGATGCCCACCGGCTCGGGCAAGTCGCTCACCTACCAGCTCCCCTCGTTGGTCCTCCCCGGCCTGACGGTGGTGATCTCGCCGCTCATCGCCCTCATCAAGGACCAGTTCGAGAAGCTGCGCGCCCGCGAGGTGCCGGTGTTCCGGCTCGACTCCTCGCTCAAGCAGAGCGAGCGGGAGAACGTGCTCACCCGCCTCACCGCCGGAGAGGGGAAGCTGGTGCTCACTACCCCCGAGACCGCCACCTCCGGCGCCTTCCGGGAGCGCCTGGGCAGCCGGCTCATCTCGCTCTTCACGGTGGACGAGGCCCATTGCGTCTCACAGTGGGGGCACGACTTCCGGCCCTCCTACCTGGGGCTGCGCGAGGCCATCGCCCTCTTCGGGCGCCCGCCGGTGCTGGCCCTGACCGCCACCGCCACCCCCAAGGTGCGCGAGGACATCCTCCTCCAGCTCGGCCTCCAAGAGACCGAGCAGGTGGTGCTCTCCTTCGACCGGCCCAACCTGCGCTTCCAGGTGATCGCCTGCGGCTCGGAGGAGGAGAAGCTCCGCGTCCTCTACAAGCGGCTGGTGCGCCGCCTGCCCCGGCCGGGCATCGTCTACTGCGCCACCGTCAAGACGGTGGAGGACCTGGGGCTGGTGTTCCGCAAGCTGCGCCTGCCCGCGGACACCTACCACGGCCGGCTCAACAAGGCGGCCCGCGACGAGGCCCAGAACCGGTTCATGAAGGCGGGGCGGCGCGGCATCATGGTGGCCACCAACGCCTTCGGCCTGGGCGTGGACAAGCCCGACATCCGCTACATCGCACACTTCCACGTGCCCGGCTCGCTGGAGGCCTACGTGCAGGAGGCCGGGCGCGCCGGCCGGGACGGCAAGCCTTCCCGCTGCATCCTGCTCTGGTCGCGCGACGACGTGGCCATCCAGGAGTTCTTCCAGGAGGGGAGCTACCCCACCTCCCGACAGGTGAAATGGGTGATGAACGCCCTCACCGCCTGGACCAGGGAGGGGCGCGAGGTCCGGCTCAAGGACCTGGCCCTTTCCTCCGACGTCGGCGAGAAGCGCACCCGGGTGGTGCTGAACTTCCTCGAGGAGAACGGCTGGGCCGAGGAGACCGAGGACGGGCGCTGGCTGGCCGCCGGCGAGGTCCCCGAGGACCTGCTGGAGCAGGCGGCCAAGTGGTTCGACCTGAAGCGGGTCGAGGACCGGCGCCGCCTCGACGCCCTCATCGGCTACGCCGACACCGAGGGGTGCCGGGTCCGCTACATGCTCGACTACTTCGGCGAGCCCGGCGAGGAGCGCTGCGGCCGCTGCGACAACTGCCGCGCCGAGGGGCTGCTGGGCGAGGTGGCACCGGAGGCCGAGGCTCCCGCCGGCCGGCGCCGGCGCCGCCGCCGGCGGCGCGGCCGCGGCGAGCGCCGCCCGGAGGTACCGGGCGCGGCG
>DASRTO010000550.1:0-1754 GCA_035655915.1 Anaeromyxobacteraceae bacterium | reverse complement strand
AACCAGGTGGCGAAGATGGAGAAGATCGCCAAGGGGTAGCCGAGGCGCCGGCCGCCCACCAGGTAGTCGTCCTCGGTGCGCACCAGCCGCGACACCCAGGCCCCGATGGCGAACTGGAGGATCAGGTAGCCGAGGATGGCGACGACCAGCGGCGTCACGGCGCCGCATGGTAACCGCTCACCCCGCCCCACGTCATATGGTGCGCCCCCCTGCCCTCTCCCCCGACCGTCGGCTGCTGAGCATTCGTCACAAGTCTTCCGGCGGCGGCATCGAGAAGCTGGTTCGCCGCCGCTCGTGGGGGTGTTCTCTGGCATCGAAGGCGGGGCGACGGCGCCGCGCGGGTGCTGGTCGCCGCGCGAACGAGCCGTCTCGCACCGGAGCGCGTCCCTCTTGGGTTCACTTGCAGAAACCTCTTGACGTCCTGGAAGCCGAGTCGCGCTCGCGCGCATCGAGTGGCGCGACAAGGCCGCTCCTGACGCACCCGGCGCTCCGCCAAGCGCTCCGGCGGATCGCCCGAGGGGTCGCGGCACCCCTCTCCGCCGAGCCCGCCATCGGGCCTCCCAGGGCCCTCCAGGGAGGCCAGGATTCCCGTGTTACCAAGGGTCATCCTCGACGGAGGTCACACCATGTCCGCCCTTCCCCTCTCTTCCCTCGACGCCCGCACCCTGGCCCGCCGCCTCGGCGAGCTCGCTGGCGACGAACGCCGGGTCCAAGTCGAGTTCCTCCTCCACCTCGAGGAGTTCGACCGCAGGCGGGCCTTCCTGGAGCTCGGCCACGGCTCCCTCTGGAAGTACTGCCTGGAGGCGCTCCACCTCCGGGAGGCATCGGCCGGACGGCGCATCGGCGCCATGAGGGTGCTGCGCCGCTTCCCCTGGGTGGCCGAGGCCCTCCGGGAGGGGCGGCTCTGCCTCACCACCCTGGCCCAGCTCGGACCGGTGCTCACCGAGGAGAACGCGGAAGACCTCCTCGCCCGGGCAGCCTTCCGGACCAATGCCGAGGTGGACCACCTGGTGGCGTCGCTCAGGCCCCGGCCGGTCCCGAGGGAGGGGCTCCGGCTCTTGGCGAGCCACCCGGGACGGGCGGCGAGCCCTCTCCCCGAGGACGCGTCCCCCCTCCCAGCCGGCGCAGCCGGAGGTGTCCCCGCCGGCGGGCGACGCCTCGAGGCCACCGACCCCGGCGCCAGCGCCGCCCCAGGCCCCGCGGCCGCGAACGGCGGAGATGCGGGCCGTTTCGCAGGGGCAGTGGTCGCTCAGGGTGACCGTGGACGGGTCCCTCCGGGACGACCTCGAGACCCTGGCGGCGCTCCTCTCCCACAAGGTCCCCAGGGGCGACCTTGCGGCGGTCCTGCACGAGGCCATCCGCTGCGGCATCGAGAAGCACGGGAAGCGCAAGGGGGCGGTGAGGCCGGCCGGGAGGGTGGCCCCGAAGACCCCCAAGGACCCGGCCACCGTCACCGCCGAGCTTCGCCGACAGGTGTGGGAGCGGGACCAGGGGCGCTGCACCTGGGTAGGGCCGGACGGGAAGCGGTGCAACAGCCGCTGGCAGGTGGAGGTGGACCACCTCGACCCGGTCGGACGGGGCGGGACGGCGAGGCTCGGCCGGCTCCGGCTGGCCTGCCGGCTCCACAACCTGCTCCACGCCGAGGAGGTCTGCGGGCGGGAGCACACGAGGAAGTACCGGAAGGGTGAAAGTACTACCGCCGGAGGTAGCCCCGACGTGCCGGTGGCGAGGGAAGCGCAGGCCGCGGGGTGAGG
>DASRTO010000549.1:0-1820 GCA_035655915.1 Anaeromyxobacteraceae bacterium | reverse complement strand
AATGACGTCATTATGACCTACAAAGACGGTCTGGCAAAAGGGACGGGTATCCGCTACACCATGACCGGGCCAGATACCGCACGCACGGAATTGGGGACGCTACGACGCATTAATGAGGGACCCGGCCGTTTCTCGCTTGTCAAGATAGAATCCTCCCTGGGATGCAGACGGCGTCTGCCGGTTCTCCTATGGCCGCTTCCCCCGGGACCGCTCCCGGCCGATCTCTCGCGCCCCATCGTAGTGGTGCCATCCGGTCGCCTCGCTGCCCGAGGGACCCACGCGGCCTAGTCCGGGCTCTCGAGAGCGGGAGCGGCGCGCCAGTGTCCCGCCGCGGTCCCCTGGTGGGGCCGCCACGTTGTTATGTCGCGCTGCCTACTCCCCGGGGAAGACGCTCTTGTCTCCTCCGGCGCGGCGCCGCTCAGCGGCTCTGGCGCTGGAGCCCGCCCGCCCGGAGGGGGTCGTACGGGGTCCCGCTCCGCCAGACCCCCCAGACCACCCGGAGCACCTTGGCCGCCAGCTCGACGACGGCCTTGAACCCCGCGTAGCGATCGCCCTGCCGCTTGGCCTTCAAGGCCGCGAGCCGCGCGCGCCCGCCCGCCGTCCGCGCGAGGCCCACCGCGGCATGGTACAGCGCCCAGCGCAGGAGCCCCCGGCCGCATTTGGAGATCCGCCACTGCCCCTCGAATCGCCCGGACTGGACCCTGACGATGTCGAGCCCGGCGAGCTTGCGGAGCTGGCTGAACTTGGTGAACCAGGCCACGTCGCCGATCTCCGCCAGGAGGATCGCGGCCACCGTGGGGCCGACCCCCGGGATCGTGCGGAGCAGTGCGTAGGCCGGAAGCTGCTCGGCGAGGGGAGTGAGCGCCTGCTCCAGGGCGGCGATCCGGGCCTGCACGGCCGCGACCTGCGCGCCGAGATCGGCGCAGGCCGTCGCCAGGCCGAGCGGCAAGCGGCCCTTGGCTCGCGCCGGCCGCCCGGAGGCGGCCCGCTCCCAGGCCTGGAGCACCGCGGGGAGCTCCGCCCGGAGGCGGTTCGGGAGCGGCTCCCCCATCGGGCCGAGGGCCGGGCGGAGGCTGGTCCGCCACCGGGCCTTGCAGGCGGCGAGCTCCGTCCGGGCTCGGCGGAGGCACTTGACCAGGCGGCGCAGCTCGGCGAGGGGGCCCTCGGGCCGGCTGTAGAAGAGGACCTTCCCTTGCTCCAGGAGGTCGGCGCAGTTGGCGGCATCCTTCCGATCGTTCTTGTCCCAGGTCCCGTCCTGGGTGCGGCGGTTCCAGTAGGCCACACTGCTGGAGAGCAGGAGGACATCCGCCCCCTGCGTCTCGAGGAAGGTGGCCACGGCCTGATGGTAGGTCCCGGTGGGCTCGAGGCCACAGACCACCTCGCGGCAGCCAGTGGCCCGCTGCGCCTGCGCGATCCGCGCCCAGAGCTGGGTGAAGCCGGAGGTGCTGTTCGGGATCGTGAGCGTGGGCACCACGACCCGGGTGTGGGCGTGGCGGAGGTGGGCCACGTGTTCCGCCTGCGCAATGTCGAGCCCGACGAGGAGCCGGGACCGATCCGTGCGCAGGGTCGCCTTCAGCTCGCGGAACCGCTTGACACGCTGGACATTTGCCTGCATCGTGCTCATGGGGTTCTTCCTCCTCTGCGGGGGGCGAGTGGATGGCTGTCCTCTCACCGCCACAGATACCGAGGAAGAGCCCCTTTTCCAAGCTGCCATTTTCGGTGAAAGGGGTTCACACTCTGGGAGTCTGTCCTGCGAAGGCTTCTTCACGCGAGATATACTACGTTGGTGCTGAAAACAACTTGACGGGTCAGATTCCTTC
>DASRTO010000548.1:0-2586 GCA_035655915.1 Anaeromyxobacteraceae bacterium | reverse complement strand
GAAGGCGGCGATGGACGGCGCGTACTGGAGCCAGGCGGCGGTGCGCTGCTGCCTGCTCAGGTCCACGGTGGAGACGGCGGCCAGCACGTCCGGCCGATCGCGCAGGGCCGCCGCCTCGGCGTCCCCCTCGGGCGGCTTGGGGGCGGGCGGGATCTCCACCTCGAAGTCCACCGGGCGGACCAGCAGCGTGGCCAGGGCCAGCCGCGCCGACTCGTGGGCGTTCTGCGAGCGCTTCAGATCCTGCTCGGCCTGGGCCCGGTCGATCTCGGCGCGGAGCAGCGCCACCTTGGGGGCCGCCCCCGCCTGGAAGCGGACCCGGGCGTCCTTCTCCCGCTCGCGGGTGAGCGAGAGCTGCCGCTCAGCGACCTCCACCAGCTGCCTGAGATTCGTCACGCCGTAGTAGGCCTGGGCCACGCCGAAGAGGACCTCGCGCCGCACGTTCTCGGTGGTGAGGCCGGCCACCTTCTCGCCGGTGTAGGCCGCGGCGATGGTGGGCCAGAGCGACGGCGCGATGAGCGTCTGCTTGACGTCGACCTGGGCGCCCAGCTGGTCCTGCTTCTGGATGACGGCGGTGATCGAGCCCGACGGCTGGAGCGCCAGGGTCGTCTGGTTCCCGGGGACGTTCGGGTCGGCCCCGGTCGCCGGCCCCTGGGGCGTGAGCATGTCCCGGACGTAGTAGCCGGTGGGCAGGGTCACCTCGGCACCCGTGGAGTTGTGCGTGTACGAGCCACCGGCCACGATCTGCGGCAGGTAGTACGACCAGGCCTTGGCGGAGAGCTGCTGGGCCTGGCGCAGGCGCGCCTCCGCCTGCTGGATGTCGAGGTTCTGCTGCCGCGCCTCCCGGAGGGCCTGCTCCAGGGTCAGCACCGGGAGGGCCGGCGCGGTCTGCACCATCAGGACGGCGGCGAGGAGGCTGGGGGCGATCATGGCGGGGCTCTGTAGGACGGGATCGCCCGCCGGTCAAGCGGATCGCGCCGCCCTTACCCCCCCAGGTCCTCGATCTCCTGCAGCACGTCCTTGCGCTCCTCGGCGTCCGGCTTGAGCTTCAAGAAGGCGCGGAAGGCCTGCACCGCCTTCTGGCGCTGGCCGCGCTCCTTGTACAGGTAGCCGAGGTAGTAGAACGTCATGGCGTTCTGCGGCTCCTCGCGCGCCGCCCGCTCGTACCAGGCGAGCGCCTCGCGCCCGCCCCTCACCTCGTGGATGGACCGGCCGATCCGGTAGTAGAGCGACTTCAGCCTCGGATCGGCCTTGAGCGCCTGGCGGTACTCGCGGATGGCCTCGGCGTTCTTGCCGAGCTTCCTCAGGCAGTCGCCCACGGCCACCCGCAGCCGCTGCTCGCGGGGGGCCACCTTGAGCGCCTTCTGCAGCTCCGGGATGCCGTCCTGGCAGCGCCCCTGGGCCGCCTTGAGCGCCGCCAGCCGCTCGGAGGGCTCGATGCGCCGCGGGTCCCTGGCCTGCGCCGCCCGGTACTCCTCCTCGGCCTCGGCCGGCGCGTTGGTGCTCTCCAGCGCCGCCCCCAACCACAGGTGGTGGTCGGCCGACCCGGGCTCGAGCCGCACCGCGATCCGCAGCTGGTCCACGGCGCGAACCCCCTCCCCGCGCGCCAGCAGGGCCCGGCCCAGCCACCCACGCGCCTCGGCCAGCGATCCGTCCAGGTTCACCGCCGCTTCCAGGTGGGCCACCGCCGCGTCGGCCCGGCCCGACTCCAGCTCCACCGCCCCCAGCCGGGCCCGGGCCACGGCGCTGCGCGGGTCGAGCGCCACCGCCGCCTCCAGGGACTGGTGGGCCGCGGCCAGGTCGCCGCGCCGCCAGTGGATGGTCGCCTGGGCCAGGAGCGCCGGCGCCAGGTGCGGGTCCAGCGCCAGCGCCTGCGCGAGCTCGCCGAGCGCGGCCTTCTCGTCCCCCCGCGCCAGCGCGCCGCGGGCCAGGCCGTACCGGGCCCGGGCACTGCCGGGGTCCAGCACCAGCGCCTGGCGGTAGCGGGCCACCGCGGCGTCGCCGGCCTTCCGCGCCAGATCCAGGTCGCCCAGGCCCACCTGGACCTCGGCCTGCTGCGGCCCCTTCTGGGCGGCCACCTCGAGCGCCGCCGCCGCCTTCTCCAGATCCCCGGCCCCGAGGGCCAGCCGCCCCAGCCCGAGCTGCGGCTCCCAATCCCCGGGAGCCCTGGCGGCGGCCTCGCGGTAGAGCGCCTCCGCCTCCGCGGTCTTCCCCAGCTGCTCCTGGATGAAGCCCTTCACGTAGAGCAGCGGCGCCGCCCCCGGGGAGCGGGCCAGGGCCGCCTCGACCAGGTTCTGGGCGTCGAGGACCCGGCCCGAGAGCACCATGGCCCGCGCCTGCAGCGCCGCCAGCTGGGGATCGGGCGGGCCGCCCCCTCCCGGAGCCGCCAGCAGGGCCGCCGCCTTGTCGGCGGCACCGCGGCGCAGGAGGAAGCGCGCCAGCTCGAGCCGCGCCGGGGTCGAGGTCGGGTCCTCCTGGACGGCGGCCTCGAGCTCCCGGGACACGGCTTCCAGCCTGGCCTCCGCCGTGCCCGGACGGCGGTTGGCCACCGCGGCTAGCACCAGGTGGGCCCTGGCCCGCTCGGCGGGC
>DASRTO010000547.1:0-3994 GCA_035655915.1 Anaeromyxobacteraceae bacterium | reverse complement strand
CGCGGCCTCGCCGGCCGCGGCGCCTCGCTGGACCTCGCCCGAGTCCCGGCGGCTACAGGCAAGGCGACGGGATGGGGTAGTAGACGTTGATGGACGCAACGTCGTTCGCGCCGAAGTGCGCGAAGCCGACCGTGCAGGAATCCATGACCTGGGTCGGGGGCGCCGTGTTCTGCCAGGCCTTCACGCGGATGGCCAGGTCGTCCTTGTCGATGGCCGACGCGCCCGAGAAGACGACGTCGGGCGGATTCGTGCTGCAGGCCACCTGTCCCTGGGCCAGGACGATGCCCACGCCATCCCTCACCTCGTAGGTGAGGAAGTCCGTGTTCCCGTTCACGCAGGCTGGGGACGGGTACGGCACGTACGCCGACCCGTTCCACCCCACCAGCGTCGATGACAGGGTCAGGTTGCCCGGGATCCCCGGAACGTCCGCATAGACGACGGCGTCGGTGCCGTCGTACTTCGTGAAGTTGACGCCTCCGGAGTAGTAGAGCGGCGCCAGAACGCCGTTGCGGTAGCCGGTAACGGCCACCCAGTAGTTGCCCGGAATGAAATCGCGAACCGTCACCCCGTCCACCCCGCCCTGGGAGCACGGGACGGTGGTGGTGTAGCCGTCGCTGAACTCGAGGTACACGTCGTCAACGCCGGCCTGTGCGCAATCCAGCGGTTGGAAGGTCCCCGTGTAGTCGTAGTGCTGGAACGTCCAGTACACGATGACGTCGACGCCGTACACCGGCGGCGGGGGCGGCGGGTTCGAGACGCACCCGGCGGCGACGACGGTAGCGGCGAGCAAGGCGATGCGCTTCATGAGTCCTCCCTTTTCGTGGGCGCCAGCCTCGCGGGCCGGGCGGGGTGTCCGCATCGGGTCGAGCAACCCGTATGCCATGGCCGGACGACGGCCTTCACGGCCATTTTATGCACATCCGCTGTCGCCGGGGTGCGACGGGCGTGCCCCTCCCGCACAGGTCTTGTGGGCCAAGGTGCGAGGAATGCGCCGGGGTTCCCGGGCATTACGCCGGTGCCGGATGGTGGCCTCACCCGCCGGAGCGTGCTAAGAAACCCCACCCCTTCCGGACCCTTGCATCCCCAACCCTCCGGACCCCCGCGCCTTGCACCCCATGTCCACGCTCCTCCCGACCATGACCAGCCTCGCCGCGGCGCAGGCCGGCGGCAGCATCGACTACCTGGCCATCGTCCTCGGGTCGGGCCTGGTGGTGATGAGCGTGCTGCTCCTCCTCATCGCTGCCTCGGTCGTCTCCTGGGCCATCATTCTCAAGAAGTGGCTGGCCCTCAGGAAGGCCCAGGACCAGTCGATCCGGTTCCTCGAGACCTTCTGGCGGTCGAAGCGCCTCGACGCCATCTACCAGGCCGCCGAGTCGCTGGCGGCGAGCCCCATCTCCCAGGTGTTCCGCGCCGGCTACGTCGAGCTCTCCAAGGTCACCGCCAAGGCCAAGAAGGAAGGCAAGAACGGCGAGGGGGGCATGAGCGACGAGCTGGGCGGCATCGAGAACGTGGAGCGCGCCCTGAAGCGCGCCGCCTCCTCGGAGGTGACCGCCCTCGAGGCCTATGTCCCCTTCCTGGGCACCACCGCCAGCGCCGCCCCCTTCGTAGGGCTGTTCGGCACCGTGTGGGGCATCATGCGGGCCTTCCACGACATCTACCAGGCCGGTAACGCCAACCTGGCCACCGTGGCGAAGCCTATCTCCGAGGCCCTCATCGCCACCGCCTTCGGCCTCTTCGCGGCCATCCCGGCGGTGGTCTTCTACAACTACTTCGTCTCCAAGATCCGGGTCCTGGACATCGAGATGACCAACTTCTCCTCCGACTTCCTGAACATCGTCCGGAGGCATTTCTTCAGCTAGGCGGGCGGGCATGGGCCGCGAGCTCCGCACGACGTCGCGCACGCGCAATCCCGGCGGGGGACGAGCCCCCGCCCTACGGGTGTAGACGTGGCCGTCACCAGCGGCGGCTCGGGCCGCACCACGCTCTCGGAGATCAACGTCACGCCGCTGGTGGACGTGATGCTGGTGCTGCTCATCGTCTTCATGGTGACGGCGCCCCTCATCCAGCAGGGCGTGGAGGTGGCGCTGCCCGAGGCCCGGGCGAAGGCAGTCAAGGCCGAGGAGCAGAAGCTGGTCCTCTCCATCAAGGCCGACCGGAGCCTGTGGCTCGGCGCCGGCGACGACGCGGCCCGGCTCGACCTGGCCGGCCTCGAGGACAAGCTGCGCGCCAACGTGCGGGTGAAGCGCGACCGGGAGCTGTACCTCATGGCCGACCGCTCCCTCCCCTACGGCTACGTGGTGGAGGTGATGGCGGCGGTGCAGCGGGCCGGCGTGCAGAACCTGGGCATGATCACCAACCCCAACCAGGTCCGGCCGGAGGAGCCGCGCCGGTGACCGCGGCGGTCCTCACCGCCCTCGGGCGCCGCGAGCGGCTCTGGCCGGCGGCGGTAGCCTCGGCCGCGGTCCACGCCGCCCTGCTGCTCATGGCGGCGCTGGCCCGCCCAGCCCCCATCGTCGACCTGGAGCAGAAGCCCATCGTGGCCCGGCTGGTCCGGCTGGGGGAGGAGCGCCCCAAGGAGTGGCTGCCGCGCAAGGAGGCGCCGCCCCCGCCGCCGTCGGCCCCGGCCGCGGTGGCCGTGCCGGGCGCGCCGGAGCGGGTCCACGAGCCGCGCCCGTCCGAGCGCTCCGACCGCCGGCTGGCCTCGGTCCTGGAGCGCATTCGGCGCGAGAAGGCGCTGGGCGAGCCCTCGCGCTTCGGATCTCCCACCGGCTCTCCGCTGGGGGAGTCGAGCGAGGAGGAGGGCGACCGCTACCTGGCGCTGGCCTACCAGGCGCTGCACTCGAACTACCGGGTCCCGGCCACCATCTCCCAGGCCGAGCTCAAGCGCTTGGAGGCGGTGGTGTCGCTCACCATCCAGCCCGACGGCCGCATCTCCGCCTGGCGCTTCGAGAAGAAGAGCGGGAATGCGGCCTTCGACGACTCCGTGGAGCGGGTGATTCGCCAGACGAGGCTCCCCCCTCCGCCGCCCGAGCTGCGGCAGCGCTACCGCGAGGTCGGCCTGGGTGTCCGGTTCCTTCCCTGAACCGGACCGATGCGACCGAGACCAGACTCCGACCTCGACCTTCCGACCACGACTGCAACCGCGATCCCGACCCCAACCAGCGAGCCCCATGCGACGCCTTCCCCTCCTCGCCCTGCTCCTCGCCCCCCCGGCCCTGGCCCAGCCGCGCCAGTACATCGACGTGGGCTCCCCCGACTTCCGCCCCCTCCCGGTGGCCATCGCTCCGCTCAAGGCCGACGGCCAGGCCGCTGCCGCGGCCGCCGAGATCGCCAGCGTGCTCTCGAGCGACCTCGCCCTCTCGGGCATCTTCGACGTGCTCGATCCACGCTCCTTCCTGGCCGACCCGGGCGAGGGGCTCCTGGCCTCGCAGATCAAGTTCACCCGCTGGTCGGACGTGGGCGCCGAGGGGCTGGTCAAGGGCAAGGTCGCCCGCGGGCCGGCAGGCTTCTCGGCGGAGCTGCACCTGTTCGAGGTCCGCCCCGGCCGGGAGGCGCTGTTCCGCACCGTGACCGACCCGAGCCCGCGCGCCATCGCCCACCGCTTCGCCGACGACCTGGTGCAGTACTACACTCGCGAGCCCGGCGTCTTCCGTACCCGCATCGTGGCGCTGCACCAGGTGAAGGGCGGGCGCGAGCTGGTGCTGTTCGACGTGGACGGTCAGCGCGCCAGCGTGATCCTCCGGGAGCCCGGGCTCATGGCGCTGCCGGCCTGGCGCGCCGACGGCTCGGAGATCCTCTTCACCTCCTGGCGCAGCGGCAGCCCCGCCCTCTGGGCGCTGGAGCTGGCCAGGCGGACGGTGGGCCTGGTGGTGGCCCGGGGCGACCTCTCCACCGGAGGGGCCTTCTCGCCCGACGGCCGGCGCATCGCCTTCACCGCCTCGGAGAGGGGCAACTCCGACGTGTGGGTGGTGAACGCCGACGGCACCGGGGCGCG
>DASRTO010000546.1:0-2288 GCA_035655915.1 Anaeromyxobacteraceae bacterium | reverse complement strand
CGGGCTGAAGCCTGGAGCCGGACTTCAGGGAGCGAGCCGCGCCGTCAGCCCGGCCACCGCCTGGCGCACCTCGGCGTCCTGGGCCATGAGCTCCTTCACGCGGTCGACGGCGGCGATGACGGTGGTGTGGTCCTTCTTGTTGAACTTCTCGGCAATGGACTGCAGCGTCTCCCGCGCCAGCTCGCGGCACAGGTACATGGCCACCTGGCGCGGCAGGGCGATCTTCTGCTCGCGGGAGACGCTGGTGAGCTTGGCCACGGTGAGGCCGTAGTGCGAGGCCACGGCCTCCTGGATGCGCTCGATGGAGGGGCGGTAGCCCGGGGGCGGGATGACGTCGGAGAGGACGTCGCGGGCCAGGGCCACCGACACCGGCTCGCCCTTGAGGGAGGCGAAGGCCGCCAGCCGCATCAGGGCCCCCTCGAGCTCCCGCACGTTCGACTTGATGTGGGTGGCGAGCAACGCCGCCACCTCGTCGGGCAGGTCGATGCGCTCGGACTCGGCCTTCTTCTTGAGGATGGCGGCGCGGGTCTCGAACTCGGGCGGCTCCACCGAGACCCGCATGCCCCACTCGAAGCGGGTGATGAGCCGGTCCTCCAGCCCCTTCAGCTCCTTGGGGGAGCGGTCGCTGGAGAGGACGATCTGGACGCCCTGCTCGTGGAGGGCGTTGAAGGTGTGGAAGAACTCCTCGGCGGTCTTGTCTCGTCCGGCGAAGAACTGCACGTCGTCCACCAGCAGCGCGCCGCACTCGCGGTACTTGCGGCGGAAGTCCTGCATGGTGTTCTTGGAGAGGGCGTCGACGAAGTCGTTGGTGTAGCGCTCCGAGGAGACGATGGCGACGCGCGCCCCGGGACGGGCCAGCGGGATGGCGTGGGCGATGGCGTGGAGCAGGTGGGTCTTGCCCAGGCCGGAGTCCCCGTGGAAGAAGAGCGGGTTCCAGGCCTGGCCGGGCTTGCCGGCCACCGCCTGGGCGGCGGCGAAGGCGAAGCGGTTGGACTCGCCGACCACGAAGGTGTCGAAAGTGTAGCGCGGGTTCGGCCGGACCTCGCCCGGCGGGGCCAGGGCGGTGCCGGGCGTTGGGGTGGGGGTGGGTACCTCGGGGCGCGGGCGCGGCCGGTCGTCCACCACGAACTGGACCTTGAGCGGCCGTCCCAGCACCGAGGGGACGAACTCCTCGAACCAGGCCCGGTAGTTGTCGTCCACGAAGTCGCGGTGGAACCGGTCCGGGGCCGAGACCTGGAGCCGGCTCCCATCCTCGGCCACCACCCGCAGCGGGGCGAACCAGCGCTGGTACAGGTCGGGGCGTAGCCGGCCGCGCAGGTACTGGTCGAGGAGCGACCAGTGGGACTCCGCCGATCCCGCGTCCCCGGCCACGGCGCGCGCTTCCATGTGATGCCTCCGCCCCCCGTTGCGGGAAGACACGTCCCCGGCCGCGATGTGGACGCGGCGTTCACTATTGGTGTGCAGGAACCAATCCATGCCGCCAGCGCGACGGCGCGAAGGCGACTCTTTAACGCCCTCGCGGCGGCGAGATCAAGGGTCTCCCGCCTCGCTCTCGAAAGGACGGGGATTTTGGGACGGGGCGAGCCGCCGTGAGGCGACACGTGGCTCGATGGGGGGCGGAGGTGCCCGGCATCCTTGACAGAAGGCGGCCGATCGGGGAGTTTGCCGCGCCATGAAGCGTACCTATCAGCCCAAGAAGCTCAGGAGAAACCGCGCGCACGGGTTCCGGCGGCGCATGAAGACGGCGGGGGGGCGGAGCGTGCTCAGGCGGCGCCGGGCCAAGGGGCGCCGGCGGCTGGCCGTGGCGGCGCGGAAGCAATAAGGACTTGCCGTGCGGTTCGACAGGGCGTCGCGGTTGCGGCGCCGCCGCGAGATCCTGGCGGTACAGCAACGCGGCCGGCGCCTCCACGCAGGGGATCTGGTGGTGCTGGCTCTCGACTCGGGGCAGGGCCGGCCGCGGCTGGGCGTCACCGTGTCGAGCCGCGTCGCCAACGCCGTGGGGCGAAACCAGGTGAAACGCTGGGTGCGAGAAGCCTTCCGCTCGGTGGCGGCCGAGCTTCCGCCGGTCGACCTGGTGGTGATCGCCAGGCCCGGCGCGGTGCGCCTCGGGGCGGGGGGCGCCCGGGCGGCTCTGGCCGCGGCGCGCGACGGGCTGCGGAGGGAGGCGGCGCCATGAGCCCACCCGCCCGCGCCCTGCGGTGGCTGGTGCATCTCTACCAGCGCTGGCTGTCGCCGTTCATCCGGCCCGAGTGCCGCTTCTACCCGAGCTGCTCGGCCTACGCGGCCGG
>DASRTO010000545.1:0-5985 GCA_035655915.1 Anaeromyxobacteraceae bacterium | reverse complement strand
ACCTCCACCAGGTTCTTGAAGTGCAGCTCATCTTCTTCTCGAGCTGCTCGCAAAGAAAGGGGGCCGTCCCGAGACGGCCCCCTCTCTGCTCGAGCGCGACCGAGCGATGCGCGTCTAGAAGTCCGGCCCCTGGAGGTAGGTCCTGCTCTCATCGGGCACGTTCGACCGGAACAGGGACGGCCGCATCATCTCGTTGTCCTCATGGTCGGTGATGTGGCAGTGCCAGACGTAGTAGCCGGGCTCGCCGTTGGTGGCCGGCGCCTCGGGCTTGAAGATGAAGCTGCCCGTCGCCCCCGCCGGCGTGTCCTGAGGAGCGAAGCGCGCCACGATGCGCGTGACGAACCCCGACGGCATGACGGCGGTGTCCTTCCAGCCCGACTCGAAGGCCGCCGGCGGTAGCGCCCCGCCGCCCAGGAACGGCGCGACGTCCGGGTTGCCGCCGTACTTGCCGCCCGAAGCCGTGGAGGGCGTGTAGGCCAGCGGAGGCCCATGCCCCGGCATGAACATGCCGCCGGGGAACGCCGCGCCATACGCCGCCATGAACGCCGCGACGTTGAAGGGCTCCCGGTTCAGGATCTGGAACTGGATGCCGTGCAGGTGGATGGGGTGCGCATCGGCCGTCGTGTTGACGATCTCCCACACCTCGCTCGTGCCCTCGGTCGGGACCTCGGTGATCGCGAGGCCGTTGACGATCGTCGCGCCGGGGATCGGATCCCCCGTGCCGTGGCGGCGGCCGTTCCACTTGGAGTTGTTGACCAGCACCTCCAGCGGCCCGCCGGGACCCACGATCTCCACGAGGGTCAGCGCGCGGGTGAGGGCGATCGGCACCGCCGGGGCTCCGGCGTTGGCGAGCCGGACCATGGGCGGCCGGAGCGGGATCCCGCTCGCCGGGTTGTAGCTGGTGTCGCCCGGCGCGGTCGCCGAGACGCGGAACTGCATGACGCGGCCATCCAAGTTCGCCTTGGGATTGCCATCCACCGTCGGCGCGACGTTGCGGAGGATGAGCTTCATGGGATTCGGAACGCCGCGCCCCGCGTAGGCCTTGGTCTGGGCGGCGATCCAGGCCGGGTCGTTGAAGTCGACGATGATCTCGTAGCGCTCGCCCGGCATCATGAAGAGGGACTTCAGCACGCCCGCCATCGTCTGCTGGCCGGTGGCGTTCGGGTCGAGGAGAACCGGCGCGTCCAGGTAGCCGCCGTCGTTGGCGATGACCCACATCCGCGGTCCCTTGACCCCGCTGACAGGGTCCTGCAGGAAGATGTCGTAGGGCCGGGAGTTCGAGCCGTCGATGAGGTAGAAGCGGTAGCGCTGGCGGTCGACGCTCAGGTACGGCCAGACCTTCCCGTTCACGATGATGGTGTCGCCCACGAACTCCGGGACCCAGTACGGATGGTCGGGGTTGATGCCGACGGTCGGGAAGAAGAGCTGCCCGTTGGTGTCGAACATGCGGTCCTGCATCACGAGCGGCACGACGAAGCGCACCCCCGTGCCGTCGGCGTTCGAGAGACCCACCGGGTGCAGCCCCGCAGGCAGGGTGAGCCCGGGGTCGATCACCGGATAGGCGCCGGCGAGTCCGGCGAACGTCGCGTTGATCCGGGTGCCGCCCAGGAGGTGGTCGTGGAACCAGAGCGGCGCCGCCTCCTGCGAGTTCGGGTAGCGGTAGACCGCCTCGTACGGGGCCGCGGAGACGTCGGGCTTCGTGTAGTAGGCCAATCCGGCAGGCGTGAACGTGCCGTCGATCTGCTCGTTGCTGAGGAACCACGCCTCCGGACCGCCGTCGATCGCGGCCGGCACCTCGCCGCCATGCAGGTGAGGCACCGCGGGGACCGGTCCGAGATACTTCGCCCCGTTCCCCACGCCAGGGCTGAGCTCCATGTCAACGCCGGCCGGGTTCGCCCAGTGCACGCTCTGGTCGATCCAATCTCTCCAGTGGATGTTGTTCGCCGTCAGGTTGTTGACGTACCTGACCTGCGTCGGCTGATGGCGGGTCGCCACGATCACCGGGCCGACGTTCGTGTCGACGGGGGTCAGCGGCGCGACCGTCGGGCCCGGCCGGTAGCCGAACACCCACGTGCCCGTGTACGTGCCGACCGCCGGGACGAAGGTGGACGGCATGACGTTGGACTTGAATTCGAGCATGTTCAGCGTGATCTCGTCCGGACCGGCGACGATCGTCTCGATGCTGCCACCGACCACGCTGAGCTGCGGCAGCGGGTCGATGAACTGCGGGATCCGGTTCCCCGGGAGCTGGACCTGTGCTGGTGGGACCGGGGGGGCCAATTGAGCGGAGGCCGATCCCGCAGTGAGGATTGCCAAGGCGGCCACCGCCGCCGACGTCATCCCTATCAACTTCTTCCTCCTGCCAAACGCCATTGGTATGCCCTCCTCAGTAGTGGAGCTCGCCGCGCTTCTCGCCCGGCGGGCTTCTCAACGACTCGACACTTCCATTGCGCCCTCGTGTCCGCGCACGACCGCTGCTCTCGCGCTGCCCGCGAGAAACTCGCTAATGTGTGCTCGAGGTCCCCCTGTGCTTCGATGTGGGTGTTAGCCTAGCTACCCCGTTTGCGGTAGGAAGAGACCCCAAATGGGTTGACGTGGCCTACCCATTGGGTCCGCATTTCCAACGAGGTGCGTCAACCTGTCGCACGCTGTGCGTATATGGACGTTTTCGTCCACCACCAGGGAGGCCTCGTCCTGGCGTTCCCTCGAGGGCGGATTTCACTATCTGCGAAGCAGGCCTGATCCCGGTCAAGATCGGCGATGGCGGGGCGCCATCAGCCCGAATCCTCAGCGATCTCAGCTTGATGAATGCCGCCGGCCGTTGCGGGGGTCGGATCGGGGGCGGAGCCGGCGCTGCCGGGACTAGGAGTGAAAGATGGAATCTGACGAGGGAGAACTGGCTACCGCTGCGATCACCATTGGTGACTGGTGTCCCAACCGCTTCCAGGTTCCCGCGACCGCGGGATGGGCCGGCGGCGGCGAGTTGCGGCACTCGACGAAGACACCTTCAGGGGAAACCCATCCAGGTCCAATCGCGTCCAGGACGGACGCTTCGAGCAGGGCGGGTCGCCCGAAATCCCAGAGGGTCCCCCAGCAGCGCGTTGGGGCCTCGTTCAAGAGTTGAGCGTCGGCGCGCGCTTCATCCCCACGGCCGCTCGATCGCCCCTTCGCCGCGCTCGCCCGTCCGGATGCGCACGACCTCCTCCACCGGAGTCAGGAAGATCTTGCCATCGCCGATGCGGCTGGTCTTGGCGGCGCGCTCGACGACCTCGAGCACCTGGCCGACCAGCGCACGCCAACCTCGGAGAGGGCCTGCTTCACTTCGTCCAGCTTGAACGGCTTGATGATGGCCTCGACCTTCTTCATAGGGCACCTCGGATTTCGGGGTGGAGCGCGAACTCCATGGCAAACAGCCGCATGCGGGCGGCGTCTCGGTGAGGTCGAGGACCTACGGGGGGCCGGGCACGTGGGCCTCCCTTTCGAGCCTTGCGAAGCGGGCAAGCAGCTTTGCGATTCGAGTACCGGGCCTGGCCGTCGCCGCGCGGATCCCCCGCTCGGCGAGGCGTGCCACGGAGGAGGGTCCGAACACGGTGCCGACCACGATGGCCGCCCCACCGATCGCTTCGAGCCGCTCTTCAGTCCTCACGGAGCCGTCCGGCGCGAAGGCGAAGGTCTGGTCGAGGCGCGGCCCGGCCGCGTCCAGCTGGTAGACGGCGAGCCGCGAGGCTCGCCGGAACTGCTGGTCGACGTGGACGCCGTCGCTGGTGGCGAACGCGATCTTCATGGCGTCACCTCACAGCCGTGAGGTGCGCGTGCACCATCCGTACCGGCCTCGGCGCAGATGAGTGCAGCGCACGGACGAGGGGCCTCGGGCCGCGGGCGGCGCGGCCTCTCCCCCCCCAGGCGGCCGTGCAGGCGTCGTGTGGCGGGGTCCGGCCACACCGAGGCCGGGAACGGCCGGCCACGGAGGGCCGCGTGCCCGGATCGCAGGCCACGGTCAGGGGGCACTGCTCGCACCGCAGGCAACCATTGCCGCGGGAACGAGCAGCTCGAGGGGCGCGTCGCAGGGAAGCGTGGAGTTCGAAGTGATCCGGGGTGGCACGTCGCCTGCAGTTCGGTCGAATGGGCCTGCACTACGAGCAACCTTGGCCGGCGTCTTCGCGCCCCGCCGCCTCACGAATCTCGAAGGACGCCTCGCTCAACGAGGAGGTAACCCCCGCCATGAGAAAGTTCCTGTACTGGGCCGGACTCGTCTCGGTCCTCTCGTTCTACGGCCAGCCCGCCTGGTCGGCCGATCGGACCGAGCCCGATCTGGCGCAGCGGGTCGCAGACCTGGAGGCCTACGTGGGCAACGGGGCGCGCGGCGCGGACGCGCCCGACGCCAAGGTCGGGTCGAAGCTCGCGGACGTCTCCGGGCCCGGACACAACGGGTGGATGATGACGAGCTCCGCGCTCGTCCTCTTCATGACGCTGCCGGGGCTCGCGCTCTTCTACGGCGGGCTCGTCCGCCGGAAGAACGTGCTCTCCGTCCTGGCCCAGTGCCTGGGCATCGCGGGCCTGGTCACGATCCTCTGGTGGCTCGCCGGCTACAGCCTGGTGTTCGCGGACGACGGCGGCTCCGTCATCGGAAGCCTCAAGCACGCCTTCCTGCGCGGGGTCGACTCCAAGCCCAACGGGAACTACGCCTACTGGGTCTCCCAGAACGTGTTCTCCATGTACCAGATGATGTTCGCCATCATCACGCCTGCGCTCATCATCGGCGCGATCGCCGAGCGGATGAAGTACGCCGCGGTGATCGTGTTCGTGGCGCTGTGGATGTTCCTCGTCTACTTCCCGCTCGCCCACATGGTGTGGGGCGTCACCGGGCTCATGAACGGCGTCTGGAACGCCAAGGCCGCCATCAAGGCCATCGACTTCGCGGGGGGGACCGTCGTCCACATGTCCTCGGGCTGGTCGGCCCTGGTGCTGGCGCTCATCCTGGGCAAGCGCCTCGGCTACCCGAGCCAGCCCATGCCGCCGCACAGCATGGTCCTGACCATGGTCGGCACCGGGATGCTCTGGGTCGGCTGGTACGGCTTCAACGCCGGGAGCGCGGTGGCGGCGGACGGCGTCGCCGCGAACGCCTTCACGACGACCACCCTGGCGGCCGCCGTGGCGGGCTTCACCTGGGCCATGGCGGAGTACGTCACCAAGGGGAAGCCGAGCGTGCTGGGCTTCTGCTCGGGCATCGTCGCCGGCCTGGTGGTGATCACGCCCGCGGCCGGGTTCGTGAACACCAGCGGAGCCATGGTGATCGGCATCCTGGCGGGCCTCATCCCGTTCCTGGCCTGCTGGAAGCTCAAGGCCTGGCTGGGCTACGACGACGCGCTGGACACCTTCGGCGTGCACGCGGTCGGCGGGACGCTCGGCGCGTTCCTCACCGGGGTACTGGCCACCCACGACGTCAATCCGAACCTGGCGACGAACCTGAAGGATGTGGTCGGAAAGACGCTCTGGCTCCACCAGCTCGGCGCGATAGCGATCACACTCGTCCTGTCGGTGGTGGCGACCGGGGTGATCGCCTACGTGCTCAAGTTGACCATCGGCCTGCGTCCGACCGAGGAGGTGGAGCTGGCCGGCCTCGACCTCGCCGAGCACGGCGAGGAGGGCTACCACGCCGGGAGCGCGGCGACCCTCTAGCTACCGCGGCAGCTGGTCGAGCACCGTGTCGAACACCAGGCGCTCCAGGCGCTCGCGCTCCGCCTCTGCCAGCCCCCGGAAGGCGTAGGCCACCCGCACCGAGGTGGGCTGGACCTGGATGTTCACCACCCGGGCGGTGGCCTTCGTGGTGTCGCCGCCGGGCAGCCGGAAGGTGCAGGTCACCTCGTCGGCCTGGGAGGGCGCCTTGGCCATGAGGGTGGCGAACCCTCCCACCGAGAGGTCCAGCGTCACCGCCCGCACCTGCCCCTTGGGCCACTCCAGGTCCACCTGGAGGGCCCGGGCCAC
>DASRTO010000544.1:0-3301 GCA_035655915.1 Anaeromyxobacteraceae bacterium | reverse complement strand
CCCCCCGCTCGCTCCGGGGCAGCCTCATCCGGCTGCCCCTCCGCTCGCACGTCACCCCTGGGGGGATGAAGCCCCCCCGACTCGAGCGCTGCCGGCAGGTCGCCGACCACTACCACCCGCGAGCCCTTGGTGGGCTCCTTGCGGAGCGGCAGCCGCGCCATCTCCTCCGGCGCGAGCTCGCGAGCCGTCACCGGGAGATCGCGCCACACCGCCTGGTTGGCGGCCGCCTCGACCTCCCGCAGCGCCTTCTCGTCGAGGCGGGCCGCCAGGACGTCGAGGTCGATGGTGCAGGTGGCCTCGCCGAGGTGGAAGGAGACGGTGTGGGCCCCGAGCCAGTGCTCGAAGGCGGCCGAGAGCAGGTGCTGCCCGTGGTGCTGCTGCATGTGGTCGAAGCGGCGCCCCCAGTCCACTACCCCCTCGACCGAGCCGGAGGGGGCGGGGCCGTCGAGCGCGTGCAGGATCTCGCCGCCCTGCTCCTGCACGTCCACCACTGCCACGCCGCCGATGGTGCCGCGGTCGGCCGGCTGGCCCCCGCCTTCGGGGTAGAAGGCGGTGCGGTCGAGGACCACCGCGGCCCGGTCGCCGAGCCGGGCCTGCCACGCCACCCGGGCCTGGAAGCGGGTCAGGTAGGGATCGGCCAGGTAGAGCCGCTCGCTCACTGCCCCGAGTCTACCCGCGCCGCGACCGGAGTGGATCGGCCCGGGGCTCCGCCACCCCGCCCGGGAGCCCTGCGCCTAAGGGAAAAAAAGTCCGGGCCGGCGGGGACCTTCGCCAGGGCCCTCCAGATTCGTTGGACAAGCGGATGCAAACCGGTATTTTGCGCGCGCGGGAAGGAAAAGCCGGAGGCCCTCGCGATGCTCAAGAAGCTCATGCCCAAGTCGGACGATTTCTTCGACGACTTCGAGAAGCAGACCGCCCAGTCCGTCGAGGGCGCGCGCCTGCTCAAGGACCTGCTCGAGGACTTCACCGACGTCCCCCGCAAGGTGCAGGCCATCAAGGACGTGGAGCACGCCGGCGACGACGTGACCCACCGGGCCTTCGAGCGCCTCTACACCCAGTTCATCACCCCCTTCGACCGCTCCGCCATCCACCGGCTCCTCTCCACCATCGACGACGTGCTCGACCTCGCCGACGCGGCGGCGGAGCGGCTCGGCCTCTACGATGTGGGGGCGGTGGTGCCCGAGGCGCGGGAGCTGGCCGGGGTGCTGCTGGCCCAGACGCGGACCATGCAGGAGGCGGTGCGGGCCATGCGCAATCTCAAGCAGCCCGATCGGATCCTGGCGGCCTGCCGCGAGATCAACTCGCTGGAGAACCAGGCCGACACGCTGCTGCGCACCGCCCTGGCCAAGCTCTTCAAGAGCGGGAGCGACCCGCTCACGGTCATGAAGTGGAAGGAGATCCTGGACCTCATCGAGACCGCCACGGACAAGGCCGAGGACGTGGCCAACGTGGTCGAGGGCGTGGTCCTCGAGAACGCCTGAGCCGGACGACCGGGGCCTGCGCCATGCTCCTCGCGGTCGTCATCCTCCTCGTCCTGGTGGCGCTGGCGTTCGACTTCCTCAACGGCTTCCACGACGCCGCCAACTCCATCGCCACCGTGGTCTCCACCCGGGTGCTGGCGCCGCTGGTGGCGGTGGGCTGGGCCGCCTTCTTCAACTTCGTGGCGGCGCTGCCGGCCTTCCTGGGCGGCGAGCTCCAGGTGGCGAACACCATGGGCAAGGGGGTCATCCACTTCGACATGCTGAAGGCGCGGGGCTTCGAGGCCGTGCTGGTGGTGGTGTTCGCCTCGCTGGTGGGCGCCATCGTCTGGAACCTCCTCACCTGGTGGTGGGGGCTGCCCTCCTCCTCGTCCCACGCCCTGGCCGGCGGGATGATCGGAGCCACCCTCCCGGCGCTGGGGCACGACGGGCTGGTGGACTCGGGAATCGCCAAGATCGCCGCCTTCATCGTGCTCTCCCCCCTCATCGGCATGGTCCTGGGCACCTTCAACATGGTGATCACCTCCTGGCTGGTGCGGCGGCAGGCGCCGGCCCGGGTGGACAGCTGGTTCCGGCGCCTGCAGCTGGTGTCCGCGGCCATCTTCTCGTACAGCCACGGCACCAACGACGCCCAGAAGGTCATGGGCGTCATCTCGGTGATCCTCTACGGCACCATCTGGAAGGACCGCGCCTTCCACGTGCCGTGGTGGGTGGTGCTCATGACCCACGCCGCCATCGGCCTGGGCACCTTCTTCGGCGGCTGGCGCATCGTGAAGACCATGGGCCAGCGCCTCACCAAGCTCCAGCCCATCGGCGGCTTCTGCGCCGAGACCGGCGGCGGCGTGACCATCCTGGCCCTGGCGCACGCCGGCATCCCGGTCTCCACCACCCACACCATCACCGGCGCCATCGTGGGCGTGGGCTCCACCCGCGGCGCGCGCGCGGTGCGCTGGGGCGTGGCCGGCCGCATCATCTGGGCCTGGATCTTCACCATCCCCATGTCGGCGCTGGTGGCGGCGGCGGTCTACCAGGTCACGGACTTCTTCCTCCGCTTCCTCCACTGACGCGCCTCGAGCCTCGGCGGGGCCGCACCCCAGGGGGCCCGCCGCCGGGCGCGGGTCCGCCGGCCGGGGAGAGGCCAATCGCCTGGAATCACCCGCCTTTTCCGGATGGCCCGGGGGCGCAACCCCGCGTGATCTCGCGTGTTATGGTCGCCGGATGGCACCGGACCCCGACGCGGCGCTGCTGCTGGCGTTCCAGCGGGGCGACGAGGCGGCGTTCCGGACCCTCTTCGAGAAGTACGCGCGCCCCATGGTCGCCTTCTGCCACCGCTTCGTGCGCGACGCCGCCCGGGCCGAGGAGCTGGCCCAGGACGTCTTCCTGAAGGTGCACCGCTCCGCCGCCCGCTGGCGCCCCGAGGCCAGCGTGCGCGCCTGGCTCTACCGCATCGCCTCGAACCACTGCCTGAACGAGCTGCGCCGCGGCGAGTACGCCGCCCGGCGGTCCCGGGGCCGGGGCGAGCCGGGGCCGCTGGACCCGGACGCCCTCCCGGGCGGCGGGGCCACGCCCGAGGACTCGGTCGCCGGGGAGGCCCTCTCCCGGGCCGTGGAGGCGCTGCTCCGGTCCATGCCGGAGAAGCAGCGGGTGGCCTTCGTGCTCTGCCGCTTCGAGGGGCTCTCCTACGAGGAGATCGCCCGCTCCCTCGACACCAGCGTCTCGGCGGTGAAGTCGCTCATCCACCGGGCCACCGTCCGCGCCGCCGAGGCCCTCGCTCCCCTCGCCGGCACGCAGCTCGGGAAGGAAGCCCTGCCATGAGGCACGTC
>DASRTO010000543.1:0-3733 GCA_035655915.1 Anaeromyxobacteraceae bacterium | reverse complement strand
ATGACCGACCGTTCACGCGTCGCCTCCGGCGAGCCCGCCGGCCTCCCCGAGAACGCCTTCCGCGAGCTGGCGCCGGGGGAGGCGTACCGGCCGGTGGTGCCGGCCTCCGAGTCGCCACCGGAGGTGACCGTCCGCTCGGTGCTCCAGGGCCTCCTCTGGTCGGTGGTCTTCTCGGCTGCCGCCACCTACATCGTGCTCAAGCTCGGCCAGGGCATCGAGTCGGCCATCCCCATCGCCATCCTGGCGGTGGGCGCCTCGGCCCTGCTGGTGAAGGCCTTCGGCGCCCGCGCCTCGACGCTCACCGAGAACGTGAACGTCCTGGCGGTGGGAGCCACCAGCGGCATCGTGGCCGGCGGCTCGGTCTTCACCATGCCGGCCATCTTCATCCTGGGGCTGGAGGGGCGCGGCAGCTTCTGGCAGGTCTTCCTGGTGCCGCTCCTGGGGGCGCTCCTGGGCGTCTTCTTCCTCGCCCCCTTCCGCCGCTACTTCACACGCGACCTGCACGGCAAGCTCCCCTTCCCCGAGGGCCGCGCCACCACCGAGATCCTGGTGGCCGGGAGCCGCGGCGGCGAGAGCGCCATCACCCTCTCCTGGTCGGCCGGCCTGGCGGCGGCCTTCGATTTCCTCCCGGCCATGAAGGCCTGGACCGACACCTTCTCCACCGCCGCCATCGGCGTCCTGGCGCCGCTCACCGAGCGGGTCAAGGCGGTCTTCACCTTGAACACCTCGGCCGCCATCTTCGGCCTGGGCTACATCATGGGGCTCGACTACGCCGCCATCATCCTGGCCGGGTCGATGGTGTCGTTCTTCGCGCTCATTCCGCTCTTCGCGTGGCTGGGGCCGCACGTCGCCGGCCTGGTCGCCCCCGGCGACGCGCCGCTTGTCGCCATGAACGCCGCGCAGATCTTCAAGCAGTACGTGCAGCCCATCGGGATCGGCGGCATCTTCGCCGCAGGGATCCTCTCCATCCTGAAGATGTCGCCGGTCATCGGGCGGGCGCTACGCCAGGCGGTGGGCGAGGTGGGGCGGCTGGTCCGCGGGGGAGGCGTGCAAGGCCAGGAGCGCACCGACCGGGCCCTCCCCATGGCGGGGAACCTCCTCGGCGCGGCCGCCACCGGCCTGGTCATCCTCGTCTACTTCCGCTTCTCGGTGCTGGCCGGCGAGCCCGGCGCCGGCCGCATCGCGCTCATCGCCACCGGCCTCACGCTCCTCATCGCCTTCCTCTTCGCGGCGGTCTCCGCCTGGGCCATCGCGATGATCAGCATCACCCCCATCTCGGGGATGACCCTCACCACGCTCATCGTCACCGCGGTGGCGCTCTCGGCCATGGGGCTCGGCGGCCGGAGCGGCATGCTGCAGGCGCTGCTCATCGGCGGGGTGGTGTGCACCGCGCTCTCCATGAGCGGCTCGCTGGTCACCCAGTACAAGGTCGGCTACTGGCTCGGCGCCACCCCGCGCCGCATCGAGGTCTCCAACCTGCTCGCCTCGGCGGTGGCCTCGGGGGCCACCACCGCCGTCATCTTCCTCATGGCCCGGGTGTACGGCTTCGGGCCCGGTAGCCCGCTCCCCGCCCCCCAGCCCAACGCCATGGCGGCGGTGCTGCGCGGGGTGATGGGGACCGAAGGGGCCCCCTGGTTCCTCTACGGCGTGGGGGCGGTCTTCGCGGTGGCCGCCGAGCTGTGCGGCATCTCCGGCCTCGCCTTCGCGCTGGGGATGTACCTCCCCATGGACCTGAACTCGCCGCTGGTCTACGGCGCCGGCGTGGCCTGGCTTCTCAAGCGCTCCTCGAAGGACCCGTCGGCGGCCTCGGCGCGCCACGAGAAGGGCACCCTCATCGCCTCCGGCTTCATCGCCGGCGGTGCGCTGGTGGGGGTCTTCGTCGCGCTGCTGCGCTTCTTCGAGGATCGCTGGAAGGCGCGCCTCGTCCCGGACCTCACCTCGCTCGGCGATTTCGGCGCCTGGCTGGGCGCCTGGGGGAACTGGCTCGGGCTGGCGATGTTCCTGGCCCTGTGCGCCTTCGTGTACCTGGTGAGCCGGCGGGCGGCCCGCGGGCCGACCTGACCGTCGCTCCCTGGTGGGGACTATGCCGCGGCCTGCCGCGCCATGCGGCGCCGCAGCTCCTCCTCCGAGACGTCCTCGACGTGGGTGGAGACGTAACACTCGTTCCCGAAGGGGTCGACCACCCGCGCGTTGCGGTCGCCGTAGAACTGGTCCTTGGGCGGCTCCTTCACCTGGAAGCCGGCGGCTACCGCGCGCTGGAAGACCGCGTCGCAGTCCGGGACGTAGATCATGAGGTGCGCGTTGAATCCCGGGTGCTGCGGCGTGGCCTCGCCCATCATGACCATGGAGTCGCCGAAGCGGAGCTCGCAGTGGGCGACGGTCCCGTCGGGCGCGTCGTAGCGGGCGGTCTGCTCCGCGCCGAAGACCTTCCGGTAGAGCTCGATGGCCTGGGCGCAATCGCGCAGGGCGCAGGCGGGGGTGAGGGTGTGGTAGCCGGCGGGAACGGTGCTCACGGCCATGGGCGGACCTCCACGGGTTCGGGTTGTCGCTTCGTCTACTGCTCGCCCGCTCAGTGGTCCAGGCCCGGAGGGGGCTACCCCTTCCCGGGGCGAAACGTCCGCTTGCCGGGGCGCGCCGCCAGTCCTGCGCCGATCACGCTAGAAGCTCCGCCCGGCGATGGCCTTCACCAGCAGCTTCTGGTCGGCGGCCCCCAGCCCGGCGCCGACGCCCAGGTTCAGCTCCCAGGGACCCTCCGGCCGGCCGCGGGCCGGGGTGAGGTCCAGCACCGCGAACAGGTAATGGGACTGCTCGGAGGCGGGCAGGAGCGCGTCCACGTACCCCAGCTCGGCGTACCACTCGACCCCCAGCGCGAAGCCGGCCTGGGTGTTCCAGGCCACCTTGGCCGCCGGCTCCAGGTCGACGCGGAACTTGTCCGGGCCGGAGAGCGCGTAGCCGAAGATGGGGTTCACGTCGAGGAGCCAGGTCCCGTCGCTCCAGCCGAGGATGGGGCGGATCTCGTTGGCCCAACCGTGCTCCTCCACCGAGACCGGCACGCGCCCCACCTCCACGTTCACCCCGTAGAAGAAGCCGTGGTAATCCTCCCGCGGCCCGACCAGCTTGGCGCGCAGCTTGAAGCCGCCGTAGTCGACCCCGCCGGGCGAGACGAAGGCCTGGAGGTAGCCGCCCAGCTCGAGCCAGCGGGTGACCCCCAGCGCCGGCTCCAGCGTGAGGCGGAAGACGTGGTCGGGCGGCACCTCGCCGGGGTAGGCCGGGACGGTCTCGCCCTTGACGGTGTAGTTGGCGTGGACCTCCACGCCGAACTGCCCAGGCTCGTTCACATCGGCCTGGTAGACCTGGATCTCGAAACGGTCCAGGGCTGGAGCCGCCAGCGGGAGGCCGGCCAGGAGGAGGCCGATCGCGGCTGGCCACTTGGCCCCTCGTCGATCGACGCCGGCTCCGGCCGGAGTCCCTGGGGACATCGCCACCTCCCGCCGCCGTCCCGCCGGCCGCGCAACTCTCCCCGGATCTAGCTCCGGCGCCGGCGGCTCGCAGCGCGCCCCGCCCTGCGAGCCGTTCGCCTCCCCGTGCGGACGCCGCCGCGCCCGGTCCGGGGCCGCGCCAGCACCTGGTCGATGGTGACCAGGTCCACCAGCCCGAAGACGTTGTAGAGCGCGGGGAGGATCACCTCCGGCGGGTGGCGCCGCCTGAGCTCCGCCACCTTCTCGGTGCCGGC
>DASRTO010000542.1:0-2969 GCA_035655915.1 Anaeromyxobacteraceae bacterium | reverse complement strand
GCGGTGCCGGACGGGAAGGGCGGGTTCCTGGCCGACTTCACCCGAGAGGCCGAGGAGGCGCTCCAGCGCTTCGCCGGCGCCGGGATGCACCTCGTCCGATCCACCGAGCCGCTGGCGAGCTGGCTCGCCGCCGGGGACGTGGAGTGGCTCAGGGAGGAGGCGCTGCACTACTGCCAGGAGCTGGAGCGGACCGGGAAGTACCAGCTCTACCTGTGGCCGCCGCACTGCCTGGTGGGCGGGGAGGGGCACGACCTGGTAGGGACCGTCCAGGAGGCGCGGCTCTTCCACGCCTTCGCGCGCGGAGCGCAGAGCTGGACCGAGGCGAAGGGGCAGCACCCCCTCACCGAGAACTACTCGGTGCTCCGCCCCGAGGTGCTCACCCGGCGCGACGGCAAGCCGCTGGCCGAGAAGAACACCGCCCTCCTGGAGCGGCTCCTGGCCTCCGGGGCGCTGGTGGTGGCCGGCCAGGCCTCGAGCCACTGCGTGAAGAGCACGGTGGAGGACCTGCTCGACGAGATAAGGGCCCGCGACCCCCGGCTGGCCTCGCGGGTCTACCTGCTCCAGGACTGCATGTCGCCGGTGGCGGTGCCGGACGGGAAGGGCGGGTTCCTGGCCGACTTCACCCGAGAGGCCGAGGAGGCGCTCCAGCGCTTCGCCGCCGCCGGGATGCACCTCGTCCGATCCAGCGACCCCCTCGCCAGTTGGCCCGGTCTGCGGGGCGGGTAGTGCCTGGCCGGTCCGGCGCGGCCCGCTCATGGACGTGCCCGGTTGCCACGGGCCGTAGGGCGGGGGCTCGTCCCCCGCCGGCGGCGCAGCCGACGGATCCACGCACGCGGCCACGGCCATCAGAGAGCCGCCGCCACCGCCTTCACGTAGCGCAGGGTGGCGGTGGTGAGCAGGGGCTCGCCCTCGGCCAGCGCGGCCGCGTCGACCACCCGGCCCACCACCAGGAAGTGGTCGCCCGCGGCGTGGACCGCGTCCAGCTCGCAGTCGAAGTAGGCGAGCGCGTCCACCAGGATGGCGGCCCCGGTGGTCGACTCGCGCGTCTCCACTCGCTCCAGCTTGGATTCGCCGATCATGGCCTGGCGGGAGAAGTGGCGGGCCAGCCGCTCCTGGCCGGCGCGCAGGACGTTCACGCAGAAGTTCCGCGTGCTCTTGAGGAAGTCCACGCTGTAGTGCAGCCGGTCCACGGCGAACATGAAGTGCGGCGGGTCGAAGGAGACCGGCGAGGCCCAGGAGACGGTGAGGCCGTTCTCGGCTCCACCCCTCCCCACCGTGACCACGCTCACCACCAGCGGGAACCGGCGCAGCACCTCGGCGAAGCGCTCGGGCTTCATGGCGTCCTCCTCGGGCGGTCGAGCCCGCCAACCAGATGGACCCGCCAGCGCCCCGCGTCAACGGCCCGGAAGGTGTGTCCCCGATGGAGGCGGCCCGCCCGAGGCGGCTCCTCGTGCTGGTGCGCGCGGCCGGCGCCGGCCTGGACGTGCCGGCCCGGCGGTTGCGTCTGTCATGCGGTGTTGATACATGGTCATGCATGGCACGGAAGGGCGCCGACCTCACCATCCGGCTCACGCGGGAGCAGCGGGCGAAGCTCGACCGCCTGGCGCGGAAGAAGCTGGGGTCGGAGCGCTCCACCGGAACCTGGGTCCGCCGTCTGGCGCTGGAGGCGGCCGAGCGGGAGGCCCGCGCCGAGGATCTGCTCCGCCGGCTGCGGCGGCTCCCCGCCGCCCATGAGCACGCCGACGACGTCGAGCGCCGCCGTCGCGAGGATTGAGGCGGGTGACGGTCATCGACACCTCGATCTTCGTCGAGGTCGAGCGGCGGCGCGCCCAGGCCGAGGAGCGCCTGCGCGATCTCTTGGCCGGCGGCCTCGACGACCTGGCCGTCTCCACCGTGACCATCCTCGAGCTGACACGCAGCCCCAGACTGGCCCTCCCGTGGCGGGAGTTCTACCGCCGCCTCTTCGAAGCGGTACTGATCCTCCCCGCCGACCGCCGGGCGGCGGAGATGGGCGCCGCCATCGCGCGAGAGCGCGAGCGGGCCGGGCACCGGATGCAGAACACCGACGCGCTCATCGCCGGGTGCGCCGCCGCCGCCGGAGCCGACCTGCTCGTGACCGCCGACGAGGACTTCGTCGGGATCCGACACTTCGCCGTGGAGGTGGTGCGCCCCTCCTGAGGGGGCGCGCCGGCCGGCCCACCGTTCATGCCCGACCGCGTCCCCTGGCTCGCCGTCACCGCCGCCGAGTACGAGGCGCTCATGGGGCCGGAGGGACTGGACCTGCTGGCGCCGCTGTCGGCGGCCTTCGCCCAGGTCTACCGGGCGGCGCGGCCGGCGCGCCTCCTGGTCCTGGGCTGCGGGACCGGCGCCGGCCTCGAGCACGTGGACCCGGCGGTCACCGAGCGGGTGGTGGGCATCGACCTCAACATTCAGTTCCTGGCGGTGGCGCGGCAGCGCCACGATCGGCTCGGGGCGAGGCTGGAGCTGTACTGCGCCGACGCCCGGACCGCCGACCTTCCTGAGGGCGGGTTCGACCTGGTGCACGCGGCGCTGCTCGCGGAGTACCTGGACCCGGAGGCGCTGGTGGCGGTGATGGCCCGCGCCGCCGCAACGGGAGGCGCCTGCGCCGTGGTGCAGCGGCTCCCGGGCGGGGAGCCGGCCGAGGAGGCCTCGCCCGAGGAGAGCGTGCGGGCCCTGGCCGCGGCGACGCGCACTGTCGAGCCGGCCGACCTGGCGGCGCGCCTCGGCCGCCGCGGACTGCGGCGCGCCGGAGCATGGGACCTGGCGGCCCGAGGGGGGCGCCGCCTGCGGGCGGCGGCCTTCCGCCGGTAGCCGCTCCCCCTTCCTTCGGGGGAGAGGTAGACGGCGCGCGCCCGATGTCACAAACTGGCGCCCTCCCGACTCGACTTGTGCCCGCGCGGTTGTTTCGCGCCCACCCGAGGAGGTGCCGAAGTGACTCCCCTTTCACG
>DASRTO010000541.1:0-1957 GCA_035655915.1 Anaeromyxobacteraceae bacterium | reverse complement strand
GGCCACCGCGGAGCGGGTCTCCCGGGTGACCAGGACCCGGAGCCCGGCCACCAGCGCCGGCTTCAGGTAGACGAAGCGGGGCTCGTCGTGGAAGAGCCCGCGGGCGTCGGGCTGGCTCGCCGAGTGGACGTTCACCGCCGCCACTCCGCCCAGCCACTCCCAGATGCGGAAGCGCAGCTCGGCCTCGCCGTAGAGCAGCGACTGGCCGATGTGGCGCCCCTCGGTGTAGCCGCGGCCCGAGCGGGCGTCGGGGTCGCTGCCGATCGACGCCAGCTGGAGATAGGGGACCTCGCCCACGTTGAACCAGCCGTAGGCCCAGAGCCCGAGGACCATCTGCCCCGGCAGCGGCAGGTAGTGGCGCACGTCCAGGTAGACGGTCTGCCAGGTGGTCTCGCTGCCGAGAAAGGCGGGATGGAAGGTGTAGCTCAGCGTGGCGTACCAGCCGCGGGTCGCGTAGATGGGGCTGTCGCGGTTCTCGAGCAGCAGGTTCAGGCACAGGCCCGAGCTGGTGGAGTGCTCGCCGGTTCCCCAGGGGTACCTGGCGAAGTCGGTGACCACGCCCGGGGGGACGTCGGTGTTCCGGATGTCGAAGAAGTAGTCGAGGACGTAGCCCACCCCGGCGTAGAAGTCTCCCACGAGCCGCCGGTTCACCAGCTCGTGGAAGCGGACGAGCTGGTAGTCCACGATGCTCCTCGCCGAGTCGGGGGTGTTGCCGCCGAGGCCCCAGGTCGGGCTGGGGAACTTGCTCCAGCGCCACAGCCCCACCAGGTTCCAGTCGCCGCCGGGGAGCGTGACGTTGGTGCGCAGCGGGACCGAGAACTGGCGCTCGCTGGTGACGAGCAGGTTGGTGGAGAACTTGGAGAGGTGGGTGGTCTCGGGCTCGCCGAGCTGGAAGGTGCCGGCGGCGGCGACGCCCCCGCCCACGCCGATGAGCGGGCTGGAGGTGACGAAGGGCGCCAGGGTCACGTGGAACCGGTCCTTGGCGGCCTCGGCCGGCGCCGCCGGTCGCCACCATCCGGTGGCCTCGCCGAGCCAGTCGGGGAAGTCCAGGCGCGGCGGCGCATAGGCGCCACCGGGCTCGGGGGTGGTCTCGGGAAGCGGCCCCTCCGGGCCGGCGCCGCCGGCCATGGCTTCGCCGACGCGCTCCGGGAAGCCGATCTCCGCGCTGGCCCCGCCCGGCGGCGGGGTGGACCGGGGGGGCCCGCCCCGCTCCCCGGGCGCGGGCGGCTCCCCGGCGAGGTGGAGCGCGCCGGCGAGCGGGACCACGGCGGCGAGCGAGGCGATGGCGGCCAGCGAGGCGATGGTCCCTCTCCCGGGAAGCCCGGCCGGCATGGTAGCGCGGGCGGTGCCGCCGCGGGGAGGCGCGTGGCCCGGCGGGCGCATCCCGCGATCGGGCCGCCGCCGCAAGGCTCAGGCGCGCCCGGAGAGGAGGGGCCGAGCGCCGGCCACCATCTCGTCCACCCACTCGATGACCGCCTGCACCCGGGGCGATCGGCGCAGGTCGGCGTGGACCAGAAGCCACAGCTCGTGGTTCACCGGCTCCGGCCCGCCCAGGCGGATGAGCCCCGCCTCCGGATCCGCGGCGAAGCGTGGGAGCACCGCCACGCCCAGCCCGCCGCGGACCCCGGCCATCAGGGAGGCGGTGCTGTTGGTGCGGAAGACCACCCGCCGCCCCGGCGCCACCCGCTCCAGCCAGCGCTCCTGCGGAGCGCCGGCCAGGCTCTCGTCGAGCCCCAGGAAGGCGTCGCCGCCGAGGTCCACCGCGCCGCGGCGGGCGGCGGCCGAGCCGCGGGCGGCGTACACGGCGTAGGCCACGTCGGAGAGCTTGCGAGCCAAGAGGCCCGGGCTGGCGTCGCGGGGGCGCCCCATCCGCAGGGCCAGGTCGGCCTCGCGCCGGGTGAGATCGAAGACGCGCTGGTCGGCCACCACCTCCAGCACCAGCCCGGGGTGGCGCTGC
>DASRTO010000540.1:0-8988 GCA_035655915.1 Anaeromyxobacteraceae bacterium | reverse complement strand
GTCGCCTGTCGCGGCGCCTGTCGGCCACCCCCGCCCAGGAGCGCGTCCTGGTCGAGGAAGTGGAGGCCCTGCGAGCGGCCGTCTCGGAGCTGCGCGGCGACCTCTTCGCCTCGCGCGAGGACCTGGCCCGGGCCCTCGGCGCCGACAAGCTGGATCCCTCCGCCCTGGACGCCGTCGCCGCTCGCGGCGCCGCCCGGCTCGACGCGCTGCGCGCCCGCCTCGCCGCCTCGCTGGCCCGGGTCCACGAGTCGCTCGACGCCCGCCAGCGCCAGCTGCTCGCCGAGCTGGTGCGGGCCGGCCCTGGCTGCCGGCGGGCCCACGGCCGCGCCTAGGGCTTGGGCTCGTCCCCCGCCGGACGCCTGGCCGGCGCCGCCCGGGCACCGGACCACACCGCGCTGGCCGGGTGTGGGCCCGGGGTATACCCTGGGTGCGGATGAGACGCGCCCAGGCCCTGTGCTCCCTGGTCCTCGCCCTCTGGGGGGTCCCCGCGCCGGCCGCCGCGGCCGGGGGCATGGAGCTCGTCGTTTCCCTGGGGGCCGGCGTCTTCGTCCCGACGCGGGACAACTGGTTCGTCGTCAACAATCCGGTCTTCGGCATGACCGGCCTCGGCGTGGACACCCTGCGGCCGGGGGTGGACCTCGAGCTGGCCTTGAGCGCGTGGTGGGGTGTCTTCGGCGCGCAGGTCGGAGTCGGGTACCTCGCCGCCTCCTACGACGAGACCAGCGTTGCCGTGGTGCCCGTCACCGCCCTCCTGCGGCTTCGGCTGCCCCTGGGCTCGTTTGCCCCGTACCTGGAGGGTGGAGGCGGCGTTGGCTTCACGTCGGCCACGACCCCGGAACTGGTCACCGGCGGAACCTACCCGGCGCCCGTCGCCTCGTACGGCGCCAGCGCCCTCGAGTGGCTCGCCGGCGTCGGAGCAGAGCTCGATCTTGGTTCGTTCCGGCTCGGCGGCTCGGTTCGCTACGTCTGGGTGGAACGGAGCGCTCTGTCCTCGTCGTCGAGCGTCCCGCTCCGCTACGCCAACCCGGGAATGCGCTTCGACCTGGACGGCTTCACCGCGACGGTCAACGCCGGCTACCGGTTCGGCCTCTGACGTCTCCGGCGTCGTGCCGGGGTCAGGGGCCGCCCCGGCGGGGCGGATCTCCTACGGCGCCTCGAACGCCCTCCGGCAGGCGTCGAGGCGGCGCCGCACCTCGGCCTCCAGGGCGTCGAGGTCGTTTCCGGAGCGCGGGTCGGCCCCGGCGCAGGTCAGCAGGGCATCCCAGGGCGAGCGCCTGCGGCGCAGGGCCCGGTAGTCGATCTCCCGCGGCAGCTCTTCCCCGGCCGGACCGGGCCGGAAGGCGCCGTAGAGCCCGTCCGAGCCCGGCGCCAGCTCCTCCTTGAGGGCCAGGAGCGCGCGCAGGGCGCGGGCGAAGGCCGGCCGCGACAGGTGGCGCGGCTCCACCCGCGCCGCCACCGCCTCGGCCACCGCGGAGAGCACCGCGCGCAGGAAGGGAACGTCGCTCACCACCAGGCCGTAGAGCCAGGCGTCGCCGCAGGCCCGGGCCGCCAGCTCGGCCTCCTCCTCGGAGAGCCAGGCGTGGCTCGGGCACGTGAAGCCCTCGCAGGTGCGGGCGTCGTAGGCCCCGGCGTCGCGCAGGTCCGGGCCCCCCGTGGCCGCCGGGTGGGCCAGGCAGCCGACGCGGGTGGCCCCCTCGTCGAGGAATCCCAGCAGCGGGCAGACCTTCACCGACGGGAAGAGAGGCGCCGGCTCCCGCTCCGCCAGGCGAGCCGCCGCCGCCCGGAAGGCCTCCAGCCTGCGCGGCGTCCCCCGCAGCTCCTCGGTGCGGCGGCGCAGCGTCGCCTCCAGCGCGGCCCGGGAGTGGTTGCGGCGGTTGTACAGGCCGCAGCAGGCGCCGCAGCTCACGCCTTCCCGCTGGCAGAGCGACCTCACCGGCTCGCGCGCCGGAGGTCCGTCACGGCAGGCCCAGCGCGGCGCGGCAGAGCGGGCACAGGCCGCCGCCCTTGCGGTCGGCGTCGGCGGCGGTGTGGGAGAGGAACATGGCGCAGCGGAAGTCGTTGCAGTGGGACAGCCCCAGCAGGTGGCCGATCTCGTGCAGCGCCTCGATCTGCAGCCGGCGCCTCACCCGCTCCGGCGCGGCCGGGCGCCCGTCGCCGCCGCTCTTCAGGCGGAAGGCCGACACCACCGCCGCCTGGGCGTCGCGGTCGGCCTCCCCGAAGACGAAGGGGGCGTCGGGCACGAACAGGTCCACGTCGGTGACGCCCAGCACTGGCATGCCGGCCGGCCGCCCGGGGAGGTGCTCCAGCCGGCGCAGCACCGCCGCCGAGTGGTACTGCTGGCGGCTCTTGTTGAAGGCGTACTCCGGCCGGTCCTGGGGCGGGCCCAGGTCCGAGGGCGGCCCGAAGGCGGCGCGCAGCGAGGCCCCGACGTCGGCCAGGAGCGGCCGGGCCACGGAGCCCAGCGTCACCAGGTAGAAGCGTGCTGGCATGGGCATGGGTCGCAGCTCCGCCCGCTGGTTGGAAGGCCGCGGGTGCTGAGGCTTGGCTGAGGCGGAAGGATTCGAACCTTCATAGGCGGATCCAAAGTCCGCAGTCCTGCCGTTGGACGACGCCTCAATGCCGGTGCGGGCCACCGCTGTCACGAGCCTCCGATGTCGCTGGCGCCCCCCGCCGGGCGCGTCCACCGCGGGGGCGGGCCCCTCGCCCGCCTGTGGCTACCAGCGTAGCAAGGCGCTGGCCCAAGTAAAGCCCGCCCCGAAGGCGCACAGCGCCACCAGGTCGCCTCGCTGCACCCCGCGGGCCGGGACGCCCTCGGAGAGGGCCAGCGGGATGCTGGCGGCGGTGGTGTTCCCGTACTTCTGGATGTTGTTGAACACCTGGTCGTCCCGGAGCTCCAGCGACCGTTGCACCGCCTCGCTGATGCGCAGGTTGGCCTGATGCGGCACGAGGAGCTTGATGTCCCTGGTTGAGAGGCCGTTCCTCCGCAGGGCCTCCTTCACCACCTCCGGCATCTTGACGATGGCGTGCTTGAAGACCTTGTTCCCCTCCATCTTGGGATAGAAGTCGGTCCCGTCGAGCACGGCCCGGCTCATGCGCGGGTGGTACATCGAGCCCGGCTGGTCGGTCCACAGGTCGCGGGCGTAGCGGCCGTCGGCGTGGAGGTGGGTGGACAACACGCCCCGGTTCGGGTCGTCGGTGGCCTCGAGCAGCGTCGCCGCCGCGCCGTCGCCGAAGATCACCGAGACGTCTCGCCCGCGGGTGGAGACATCGAGCCCGGTGGAGTGGATCTCGGCGCCCACCAGGAGCACCCGCCGGTACTGCCCGGCCCGGATCCAGGCGTCCGCCACCGAGAGCCCGTAGATGTAGCCCGAGCACTGGTTGCGGATGTCGAGGGCCGGCACCCCGGCCAGGCCCAGCTTGGCGTTGAGGAAGCAGCCGTCGCCGGGGAACATGTGGTCGGGGGAGAGGGTGGCGTAGACGATGGCCTCCACGTCCTGCGCCTTCCAGCCGGCCTGCTCCAGCGCCCGCTGGGTGGCCTGGAAGGCCATGTCGCTCCCTTCCAGCCCCTCCCCGACCCAGTGGCGCTCCTTGATCCCGGTGCGCTGGGTGATCCACTCGTCCGAGGTCTCCATGTACCGCGTGAGCTCCTCGTTGGTGACCACCCGGTCCGGGAGGTAGGTCCCGATGGCGGCGACGGCGGCGCGGGGCATGGCGTCCTCCTCGGGGCCGGCTGCCGGCCCCTAGATGTCGAGGTTCTGCACGTCGAGGGCGTGGCGCTCGATGAACTCGCGGCGGGGCTCCACCGCGTCCCCCATGAGCACGGCGAAGACGCCGTCGGCCTCGACGGTGTCGTCCACGCGCACCTGGAGCAGGGTGCGCTGAGCCGGGTCCATGGTGGTCTCCCATAGCTGCTGGGGGTTCATCTCGCCGAGCCCCTTGTAGCGCTGGATGGTCTGCCCCTGGGCGGCGATGCGCTTCAGCGCCTCCACCGCCGCGAAGACGTCGGCCACCTCCTCGCTCCACTCCGCGGTCTCCAGCCGGTGGGGGCCGGGGCCGAGCTCGGCCAGGTTGGCGTGCAGCGCCGCCAGCTCGCTCCACTCCGCGCCGGAGAGGTAGTCGAAGTCCAGGCGGGTCTCCCGGGGGGCGCCGGCCACGGTGGTCTGGAACACCAGGCTGTGGGAGGCGTGCTCGGCGTCGGGCTCGATCTTGGCGGCCCGGGCCTCGAGTTCCGGGTAGAGCTTCTGGGCCCGGGCGGCGACGGCCCGGGCCTGCTCCTTCACGGCGGCGTGGTCCTGGAGCAGGGCGAGGTCGAGGTCGCCCAGCTGGATGGCGGCGTCCACCACCCGGCTGTCGCGCCGCCGGTCGGCGGCGGCCAGCATGGCCCGGTAGGCCATGGCGTCCCGGGCCAGCCTGGACAGGTCCTCGCCGGACACCGCCAGCTCCCCGGCGTGGAGGCGGGCCTTCTCCGTCCCATGCGCCAGCAGGAACTCGTCGAGCGCCCGCTGGTCCTTGAGGTACTGCTCCTTCTTCCCCTTCTGCACCCGGTAAAGCGGCGGCTGGGCGATGTAGAGGTAGCCCTTCTCCACCACCTGCGGCATCTGGCGGAAGAAGAAGGTGAGCAGCAGGGTGCGGATGTGGCTCCCGTCCACGTCCGCGTCGGTCATGACCACGATCTTGTGGTAGCGGATCTTCTGGACGTCGAACTCCTCGGAGCCGATGCCGGTGCCGAGCGCCGTGATCATGGTGGCGATCTCGGCGGAGGAGAGCATCTTGTCGAAGCGGGCCTTCTCCACGTTCAGGATCTTGCCCCGCAGCGGCAGGATGGCCTGGGTGCGGCGGTCCCGCCCCTGCTTGGCGGAGCCCCCGGCGGAGTCGCCCTCCACGATGAACAGCTCGGACTCGCCCGGGTCGCGCGACTGGCAGTCGGCGAGCTTCCCCGGCAGCGAGGCGCCGTCCAGGGCACCCTTGCGGCGCACCGTCTCGCGGGCCTTGCGGGCGGCGATGCGGGCCCGGGCGGCCTCGGCCACCTTGGCGCAGACGCGCTTGGCCACGGCCGGGTTCTCCTCCAGGAAGGCGGAGAGCTTGTCGTTGAGCATGGTCTCCACCATGCTCTTGGCCTCGGTGTTGGAGAGCTTGGTCTTGGTCTGCCCCTCGAAGCTGGCGCCGGGGAGGCGGAGGGCGATCACCGCCGCCAGCCCCTCGCGCATGTCGTCGCCGCCCGGCAGCTCCTCCTTCAGGTCCTTGAAGAGGTTGTTCTTCACGCCGTAGGCGTTGATGCTCCGGGTGAGGGCGGCCTTGAAGCCCACCAGGTGGGTGCCGCCCTCGTGGTTGTGGATGTTGTTGGCGAAGGCGAACACCTTCTCGTCGTAGCCGTCGTTCCACTGCAGGGCGATGTCGACCACGGCCTCGCCGCGCTCGGTGTCGAACGCCTGGTGCAGGAAGATGGGCGGATCGAAGAGCGTCTCGCGGTTCTTGTTGAGGTAGCGGACGAACTCGCGGATGCCGTCCTTGAAGAGGAAGTCGTGCTTCTTGCCGCTGCGCTCGTCCTCGACGGTGATGAAGAGGCCCGGGTTCAGGAAGGCCAGCTCGCGCAGGCGCCCCGAGAGCGTCTCGTAGCTGAACTCCTTCACCTCGAAGATGCCGGCGTCCGGCTTGAAGGTCACCTTGGTGCCGTGGCGCTGCGTCTCGCCCACCGGCCGCACCGAGCCGGCCGGGTGGCCGCGGTCGTAGCGCTGGGCCCACACCTTGCCGTCCCGGTAGACCTCCACCTTGAGCCACTCGGAGAGGGCGTTGACGCAGGTGACGCCCACCCCGTGCAGGCCGCCCGAAACCTTGTAGGCGTTGGACTCGAACTTGCCGCCGGCGTGGAGCTTGGTCATCACCACGTCGAGGGTATCCATCCCCTCCACGGTGGGGTGCGGCCCCACCGGGATGCCCGAGCCGTTGTCCACCACCGTCACCGAGTTGTCGGCGTGGATGGTGACCTCGATGCGGTCGGCGCGCCCCGCCATGGCCTCGTCGACGGCGTTGTCGACCACCTCGTAGACCAGATGGTGCAGGCCGCGCTCGCCCACGTCGCCGATGTACATCTGGGGACGCTTGCGGACGGCCTCGAGGCCCTCGAGCACCTTGATGGCGTCGATGCCGTACTCGTCGCCGTTGCCGTTGCCGTTCGGCGCGGGCGACCGGTTCTCGGCGGTTTCCAGGGGAACCTCGCTTCTTTCCTTGGGATTTCCAGGGATGGAGTGTGGTGCAGATATAGCAGAGCGGCGGTGCGCCATCAACAGCTTGCCGTGGCGTCAACTACCCGATGTCACTTGGGATTCTCAATGGAGACGGCGCCAGACGAGACCCGGTAGAAGACCGCTTCCGGGCCGGCGGCAGCCTCGACCAGGCGCCGGTCGGTAGTGGTAAGGAAGGCCTGGGCGCGCAGGTCGGCGAGGTAGTGCAGGAGGAGCTGGTTCTTCTCCGGGTCGAGCTCGGAGGAGACGTCGTCGAGCAAGAGCAGCGGCGGCCGCCCCTGCACCGCCCGCAGGTTCTCGATCTCGGCGATCTTGAGCGCTAGCACCAGCGCCCGCTGCTGGCCCTGCGAGGCGAAGGCGCGGGCTCCGCGACCGTCGAGGGCCAGGACCAGATCGTCCATGTGGGGGCCGACCGAGGTATAGCCCCGCCCCCGGTCGCTCATGAGGCGCAGGGTCAGGATCTCGGCGAGGCGGCGCTGCAGCGCCGCCTCCTCCCCCTCGGCCGGCATGCCGGCGGCGGGCCGGTAGTGGAGCCGCGCTTGCGGCGCCTCGGGGCCGGCGACGGCCGCGAAGGCGTCGGCCAGCCGCGGCGCCAGCTCCGCCACCAGCGCCTGGCGGCGGCACAGCAGGCGGGCGCCGGAGCGTGCCAGCGGCTCGCGGAAGCTCTCCTCCACCCCGGGCGGCGCGCCGCGCAGGGCGGCGTTGCGCTCCCGCAGCGCCTTCAAATAGTCGCGCACCTCGGCCAGCACCGCTGGCCAGCGGTTGAAGGCGGCCCGATCGAGGAAACGGCGCCGCAGGAGCGGGCCGCCCTTCACCAGCAGCAGGTCATCGGGGGTGAAGCACACCGCCGCGTGCCCCTCGAGGTAGGCCTCGGGGTGGTCGACCGCCTTGCCGTCGAGGAAGGCAGTGCGCCCGGCCGGACCTACCTCCACCGCCAGCCGGCGCTCACCGCCGGGCGCCTCTAGCCCGGCCGACACCAGGGCCCGCTCGGCGCCGAAGCGCACCAACTCGGCCAGGCGCGCCGCCCGCAGCGGCTTGAGCGTCGCCAGCAGGTAGACGGCCTCGAGGAGGTTGGTCTTCCCCTGGCCGTTCCGGCCTACCAGGACGGTGGCGCCGGTCGAGGGCGCGATCCGGGCCCGCTCGATGTTGCGGAAGTCGTGGATCTCGAGGGCGCGGAGTCTCAAGCCCGCTCAGATGCGCATCGGCATGATGACGGCGGTGTAGCCCTGCTCGCCCGCCGGGCGCAGCACGCCCGGGGAGAGGTCGTCGGCCAGCTCGAAGGCTACGTCCTCGGCGGCGAGGACCTGCAAGACGTCGATGAGGTACCGGGCGTTGAAGCCGATCTTGAGCGGCTCGCCCTGATACTCGACGGTGACGTCCTCCTTGGCCTCGCCCAGGTCGGGGTTCTGCGAGACCACCCGCAGGTTCCCCTTTCCGAGCTCGAGCTTGACCGCGTGGGACTTGTCGGAAGCCAGGATGGAGATGCGCCGCAGGGTCTCCAGGAAGCGGGTCCGGCCCACCTTGAGGACCTTCTCGCCCGCCTTGGGGATGACCTGCTTGTAGTCGGGAAAGGTTCCTTCGATGAGCCGCATCACCAGCGTTACCCCGGCGCGGCGCACGATGGCCGAGGACTCGACGAAGCCAAGCTCTGCCGAAGGCTTCTCCTGCCCACCCTCCACCGCCTCGGCCAAGAGCTTCTTCAGCTCGAAGAGCCCCTTCTTGGGAAGGATGACGCCCTTCTTCAGCTTGAAGTCCCCCGGCGAGTCGGCTTCCGCCAGCGAGAGCCGGTGCCCGTCGGTGGCCACCAGCCGCAGCGTGCCCCCCTGGGGTTCGAAGAAGACGCCGTTGAGGTTGTAGCGGGTCTCGTCCGAGGACACGGCGAAGGCGGTCCGCTCGATGAGGCCGAGCATGGTGGCGGCGTCGACCTGTACGAAGGGGACCTTCTCCGGCTTGGGGAGGGCCGGGAAGTCCTCGGCCGGCAGGCCCACGATGCGGAACTCGGCGGAGCCGCTGCGGATCTCGAGGTAGTTGTTCTGCGTCTTCCGCAACGAGGCGGTGGCCTCGGGCAGCGCCTTCACGATGTCGAAGAGGGAGCGCGCCGGCACGGCCACCTTCCCCTCCTTGGCCACCGACTCGCAGGAGTGCTGCCCCTGCACCGCCACGTCCAGGTCTGTCGCCGAGACGGTGAGCTCCCCCGACTTCTGCGCCTCGAGCAACACGTGGGAGAGGATGGGCATGGTGCTCTTCTTCTCGACGATGCCCTGAGAGCGGGCCAGCGCCCGAGACAGTTCCTGAATGCCAATCTTCAGTTCCATAGAGAGGAGTTCCTCTCTCCTGATCGCGATCGTCGTAGGGGGACGATCCCTGTGGGAAAGTGGCTCGGAGCGGCGTAACTCCTGGAGAAAGGGATCTGGGGAAAGGCGCTATCGCCCATGGGCAGGGTTGTGTAGCCCGTGCCGGATCGACCTGTCAACGGCGGAAGCCACGCCCCATCCCCATGTCGACCGAGGCTGGATCCACAGGCTGTCCACGGGTACACGGAACACTGGGGCGTCTGGCCTCGGGCTTCGGGCTTCAGCCGAGCGCCAGCGTGCTCAGGGGTGAGCGGGCTGAAGCCTGGAGCCGGACTTCAGGGAGCGAGCCGCGCCGTCAGCCCGGCCACCGCCTGGCGCACCTCGGCGTCCTGGGCCATGAGCTCCTTCACGCGGTCGACGGCGGCGATGACGGTGGTGTGGTCCTTCTTGTT
>DASRTO010000539.1:0-1735 GCA_035655915.1 Anaeromyxobacteraceae bacterium | reverse complement strand
CGAGACCGCCCGCCGCACGGCGAGCCGGGCCTGGGCCGTCACCTTGCCGGTCGGGTCGAGTTGGTTGGCCATGCCGTAGAGCACGTCGTCGAGCGCCTTGCGCCAGCGGTGCGCCTCGGAGGGCTCCATGAAGGCGACCGCCCCGGGCTTGCCGCGCGAGGCGGCGGACTGCTGGATGTACGCCAGGGCGTCGTCCACGTACTTCCGCACCAGGGGCTCGCGCGCCATCTCCTGCGTCGACTGCGCCACCTGTCGGTACACGTTGCGGACGTCGAAGGCGGCGCCGCGCCGGCCGGCCGCCGCGGCGATGTTCTCGACCTCCTGCCCGACCGAGCGCGCGAGCGGCGCCAGCGCCTCGTACGTGATCCGCGGCGACTTCAGCGGCACGCCCTGGGCCAGCACCTCTCGGGCGGCGGCGGCGGGCGCCCCGAGCGCCTCCTCGGCGAGTTGCCCGACCCCGGCCGGGTTCTTGGCGGCCTGGAGCACCTTCGTCTCGGCGCGGCGCGCGAAGGCCGGGGCGAGGGCCTTGAAGCCGCCCCGGAGGAGCGCCATGGCGAGGCCGGCGACCTGGGGGCCGTAGTATTCGACCGGGTAGCGCGAGGCCAGTTCCCGCCCCAGGGCCTCCTCCCGGCCGACCTCCGCCTCGTAGGCGCCGCGCTGGCGCCGCATGAGGTCGGAGGTCTCGGGCGGGGTGAAGTGGGGCCACTCGCCCTGCATCGGGCCGAAGGTGCCGCCGCGGGCCTGGAAGGCCAACTCGCGGCCGCGGAGCTTCTCGGCCTCCGCGCCGAGGGCCGTCGCCTCCGGCAGGGTGACGGAGCGCGCGGCCGCGGCGAGGCCGCGGACCTCGGGCGCGAAGCCCCAGGCGAGGAACTGCTCGGCGCCGCGCTCGACCGCTCGGGCCTGCGTCGGCTCCGGGCCGGCGGCGGCTGGGGCGGACAGCGCGGCTTCGAGGGTGGCGACGGCCTCTGCGTCGCCGGCGGCCTTGGCGTTCGCCAGGGCGGCGCGGATCTCGTCTGGGGAGTACGTCGCCACTTAGCGGAACCTCCGCATGGCCTCGTCGAGCGCGCTCGCCGCGCCGCCCTTGCCGAGCCGGATGCCCTCGGCGGGGAAGTCGTTCAAGTCGATGCTCGGCAGGATCGCGTTCAGCGGCGTGCGGATCTGCGCGCGGCGCCTGCGCGCCCACTCGTACAGGGAGACGAGCTTGGCCTCCATGTCCCGGGCGGTGTCGTTGGGCCCGGGCAGGAACGACCGGATGTCGGTGCGCTCGGAGCCGGTCACGGCGGTGCCGGCGAGGGCCCGGATGACGCGGTAGTTCGGGCCGAAGACGGCCGCCCGCGCGATCTCGTCCCTCGGGTCCCGGTTGGCGCTCTGGATGGCGCGGGCCTTGGCCTTGCCGGCCTCCCCGAAGGGGAAGTCGGGGAGGAACTCCGACGCCTCGCCCTTGGCCGGCAGCCCCGGGACGAGGCCACGGATGAAGGAGTAGCTGCCGAAAGCCTGCGGCCGGTTGCGGATGGCCGCGAGGGCCTCGGAGACGCCGGTGAGCCCCTCTTCGGTCTCGTTCAGGTCCTTGATGGTGTCGCCGGGCAGCGTCTTCTTGCGGAGCGCGTGCTCGACGACCTGGGAGTACCGCTGTTCGGGGGACATCGGCGCCCCGGCGCCGGTGGGGCTCACCGGCGGGCGCGGAGGGGCCGGCGGGGCGACTGCGCCGGGAGGGGCCGGCGGGGCGACTGCGCCG
>DASRTO010000538.1:0-1674 GCA_035655915.1 Anaeromyxobacteraceae bacterium | reverse complement strand
CTCCGCGCGGGCGCGGTCGGGTTGGAGAGGTCCTCGCGCACCAGGTCGATGGAGACCGGGAGCACCTGGTCGTAGGGGAAGCCGCCCTGGGCGGCGAAGGCCCGCAGGAGCTCGCCCTGGGCGCCCGGCACCGACGAGGCGAACTGGAGGACGAGCTCGTTGGGCGTCGGGAAGACCGCGTTCAGGGGATCGAAGGCGGCGTAGTCCACGGTGCTCGGGTTCTTCGGCACCGAGGGCTGGCAGGCCAGGACGGCGAGCGCCACGAGTGGAGGGGCGAAGCGGCGGAGCATCGGCGTCCTCCTCGACGTTGGGTGAAGCGGCGCCGGCTGGCGCGGAAGGCCCTACTCTTTCGTCCTCCGCGGACGGCCTGCCAAGGCGGCAATCGCATGGCGCTTCGCGTCAAACGGGCCGATCCGCTCGCTTGCTTCGCCGACCCGGACGGGTGCTCCGAGTGCGGACGAAATGACCGGGCGGCACATCTCCGGCTTCGATTCCGCCGGGACGCCCGGCCGCTCACCTCGCGAGCCCGGCCAGGTGGGCCAGCAGGCCCGCCGCCGCGCCGGCCAGGACGAGCCACGTCGAGCCGGCCTTGAATCCGAGCAGGAGCACGGCGCCGAGGAGGGCCAGCACCGCCGTGGGGACGTCCACCACGGCGGCGCGCCCGAGCTGCGCCGTCACCACCGCCATGAGCGCGAGCGAGGCGACGTTCACGCCGTCGAGGAAGCCGGCGGCGAGCGGCGAGGCGCGCAGGCGAGGGACCAGCGGACCGCTCAGGGCGACGAAGACGAAGGCCGGCAGGAAGATGCCCACCGTGGCCATGAACGCCCCCGTCGGGCCAGCGAGCAAGTAGCCGATGAAGGTTGCGCTCGTGAACACCGGCCCGGGCGTCACCTGCCCCACGGCGATGGCGTCGAGGAGCTGGGCCTCGGTCATCCAGTGCAGCCGCTCGACCAGGTCGGCCCGCAGGAACGCCAGCAGCACGTAGCCGCTTCCGAAGAGGATCGAGCCGATCTTGCAGAAGACCCAGAAGATGCCGGAGGGCGTGATGGCGCTCGCCGCGGCGGACACTCCCAGGGCCGGGATGATCGGGACGATTGCCGGGGAGGCGGCCACGCCGGAATGGAGCCCGCGGGCGGCCATCGCGAGCGCGCCCGCGCCGAAGAGCACCACCAGCTCGTCCACCCCCAGGGCGCTGGCCGCCACCGCGGCCGCGCCCAGGAGCCGGAGCGGCCAGGTGCGCGCCGCCCTGGGGAAGAGCCCCCACAGCGCCTGGACCACGATGGCCAGGATGACCGGCTTGACCCCGTAGAGGAGCCAGGCCACCTGGGGCACGGTCCCGTAGCGCACGTAGACCCAGCCCAGGGCTGCGGTGATGAGGGCCGCCGGGAGGATGAAGGAGACGCCCGCGACGACGAGCCCGGCCCAGCGGCGGCGGGCCCAGCCGATGTGGATGACCATCTCGGTCGAGTTCGGCCCCGGGATGAGGTTGACGGCGCCGAGCAGGTCGAGGAAGCGCTCCTCGCTGAGCCACGCGCGACGCCGGACGACCTCGTCCCGGTACATGGCGATGTGCGCCGCCGGGCCGCCGAAGGCGGTGGCCCCCAGCCGCAGGAACAGCGCCGCCAGCTCGCGCAGCGTGGTCCGCTCCTCCGGGCCGCTCACCTCGCTTCCTCC
>DASRTO010000537.1:0-12306 GCA_035655915.1 Anaeromyxobacteraceae bacterium | reverse complement strand
CGCGGGCCAGGCGCGGCTCGTCGCCGGCGCAGAGGAGCCCCTCGCGGGCGCCTGCAGAGAGCCGGTGGTCGCGGGTGAAGCGCACCGCCTCCTCGGGGCAGGCCTCGGTGCAGGCGGTGCAGAAGACGCAGCGGCCGAGGTCGATCGCCGCGCGCCCCCCGGGGAAGAGGATCGCCTCGGTGGGGCAGGCCTCGGCGCAGGCGCGGCAGCCGTCGCGGCAGAGCGAAGGGGCCAGCACCGGCCGACCGCGGAAGCGCTCGGGGAGGCGGGCCGGCCCGTCGGGCCAGGCCACCGTCTGCCGGCCCAGGCGGGCGCGGAGGTGCAGGATGTGGAGGAGGTCGTCGATCACAGGTCGTGGCCGCAGTACGACAGGTTGAAGCTCTTGTTGCAGAGCGGGAAGTCGGAGATCTGCTCGTTGCGCAGCGCCATGGCGAGCCCGCTCCAGTTGTGGAAGGAGGGGTCCTTCACCTTGTAGCGGGCGTAGCGGCCGTCCTCGCCGGCGACCGCGACGTGGGCGATCTCGCCGCGCCAGCCCTCCACCAGCGCCACCGCCAGCCGGCCCGCGGCGGGCGGGCCGCAGGGCAGGCGCACCGGCCCGCGCGGCAGCGCCCGCAGCTGCTTCACGGCGAAGTCGGCGCTGCGCTCGCACTCCAGGGACCGCACCCGGGCCCGGGCCAAGACGTCGCCCGACTCGCCGGTGGCCACCGGGACGTGGGCGAAGCGGTAGACGCCGAAGGCGTGGTCCCGGCGCACGTCGCGCGCCACGCCGCAGGCGCGTGCCGCCGGCCCGACCATCCCCAGGGCCAGGCAGGTCTCGCGGGAGACCCGGCCGGCCCCGTCGGTGCGCCCCCGCACCGAGGCCGAGCGGAAGAAGAGGCGGAAGGACCGCCGCACCAGCTCCATGGCCCGCTCCACCTTGTCGGCGAGGCGGCCGGCCTCGGCGGCGGAGAGGTCGAAGCGCACGCCCCCCGGCACCAGCAGGCCGCGCCCGAAGCGGTTCCCGCCCATCTCGGCCAGGGCGTTCAGGAAGTCGGCGCGCAGGGCGCCGCAGTAGCTGGCGGTGGGCAGGAAGCCGACGTCGCCGGCCAGGGCCCCCAGGTCGCCCACGTGGTTGGCGAGGCGCTCCAGCTCCAGGGCCACCCCACGCAGCGCCGCCGCCCGCGCCGGGGGCTCCACGCCGGCCAGCGCCTCGGCGGCGTGGCAGTGGGCGAGCCCGTGGCCCACCGCGGTGTCGCCGGCCACCGACTCCACCAGGGCGACCGTGCGCCGGTCCGGCCCGCCGGAGAGGAGCGCCTCCACCCCGCGGTGCTGGTAGCCGAGCGCGATCTCGAGGTGGAAGACGTGCTCCCCGTGGCACTGGAAGCGGAAGTGGCCCGGCTCGATCACCCCGGCGTGCACCGGTCCCACCGCCACCTCGTGTACCTCCTCCCCCTCCATGGCGAAGAAGGGGTGGCGGTCCGGCAGCGCCTCGCGCACCGGCTTGAGCCAGGGGTGCCCCTCGGGGCGCACCCCGTGCTGCTCGAACAGCTCGCGCTCGAACAGGTGGAGCGAGGGGCACTCCGGCGTCAGCGAGGGCACCGAGCCCTCGACCAGCGTGGAGAGGAGGCCCAGGCGGCCGGCGGCGTCGTTGGCCAGGACCGCGGTGAGGAGCACCTGGCCCCCCGCCGCGGCTCGGCCGAACCAGGCCACCGGCCGGCCGCCCGCGGCGATAACGTCGCCGGCGATCTGCTGGAAGTCGGGGAGGGGCAGCCGCGGCACCGCGGCGGCCTGCACCGCCTCGCCGTTCCAGATCTCGAGGACGCGGGCGGTCACGGCGCTCACCCGGTCACCAGGGCCGCGGCGGCCCGCAGCAGATCGGCCACCCCGCCCGGCACCCACAGCCCGAGCCCGGTGACCAGGGCCATGAGCACCAGCGGCGGCGCCGCGGTGAGGGCGCTGTCGGGGAAGGGGCGCTCCGGCGCCCCGGCCGGATCGCCCAGCACCACCCGCATCACGGTGCGCCCCATGCCCAGGAAGATGGCGGCCAGGGAGGCGAGGTACAGGGCCGCCACCACCGGCCGGCCCTGGGCCACCGCCGCGGCCAGGATGGCGAACTCGGAGAGGAAGGGCGCGAAGGGCGGCGAGCCGCTGGCGGACAGGAAGGCCAGGAGGAAGAGCGGCCCGGAGACGGGGAGGCGGCGCGCCGCGCCGCGGACCTGGTCGGTGAGCTTCGAGCCGTAGGCCCGGTGGATGTTGCCGGCGGAGAGGAAGAGGACGCCCTTGGTCAGCCCGCTCCCCGCCACGTGAAGCCAGGCCGCCGCCACCGCCGTCCCGCCCAGGCCCAGGCCCAGGGCCAGGATGCCCATGTGCTCCACGCTCGACCAGGCCAGCATGCGCTTCAGGTCGCGCTGGGCGGCCACGTAGACGGCGGCCACCGCCAGCGAGATGAGCCCCAGCGCCGTGAGCGCCTGGCCGGCGAAGCGCTCCTCCCCGGCGGCGTGCATCACCTGCTGCACCCGCGCCAGGGTGAGGAAGGCCGAGGCACCCACGGCTCCGGCCAGCAGCGCTCCCAGCAGGCCGGGCGCCTCCCCGTAGGCGTCGGGCTTCCAGGCGTGGAGCGGCGCCAGCCCCATCTTGGTGCCGTAGCCCACCAGCAGGAACACGAAGCCGCCGCGGACCCAGGGCGCCTTCAGGGCGCGGCCGGCCCCGGCGAGGTCGGCGAGCAGCAGGGAGCGCGGGCCGCCGGGCCCGGTCCCGGCCAGCGCCAGGAAGAAGGTCCCGAGCAGCGCCAGGGCGATGCCGAGCGAGCACAGGAGCAGGTACTTCCAGGCGGCCTCGAGCGAGCCGGCGTTGCGGTTGAAGTAGATGAGCGGGGCGGTGGCGAGGGTGGTCAGCTCCACCGCCACCCACAGGACCCCCAGGTGCTGGGCCAGGCTCACCGCCGTGAGGGCGGAGAGCAGCACCAGGAGCCCGCCCACGAAGAGGCGGTTGTCCCGCTCCGCCCGCCGGCGCAGGTAGCCCTGCGCGTAGACGGCGCAGGCCAGGAAGAGGAGGCTCGAGGTCGAGAGCACCACCGCGCCGGCGGCGTCGAGGGCCAGGGCGCCGTCGAGCACCGGCTCGGGACGGCGCCCGAGCATGGCGGCCACCGCCAGGGCGTGCAGCACGGCGCCCACCAGCAGCGCCCGGGGCCGGGTGCGGTTCTGCCGCACGCCCAGGGCCAGGGTGGCCACCAGCAGCGGGGCGGCGAGGGCGGCCAGGATCACGTCAGTCCCTGAGGCGCTGGAGCTTCTGGGTGTCGAGCGAGGCCAGCTCGCGCTGGATGTCGAACATGACGATCCCCATCACGAAGACCGCCGCCAGGAGGTCGAGGAGCACGCCCGCCTCCACCATGACCGGCATGACGTCGGAGAGCAGAAGGCCGAAGAGGAAGACGCCGTTCTCCAGCACCAGGAAGCCCAGCACCTGGGAGACCGCCTCCTTGCGGGAGACCATGAGCAGGAGCCCCACCCACACCGTACCCAGGGCGGTGGGCACGAGGAACGGGTGCTGCCCGCCGGAGGGGAGGGGCAGGGAGCGCGAGAGGGCGAAGGCGGCGGCCACCCCGGCGGCGCCCAGCACCATGGAGGTCACCGGGGTGACGAAGGGCTCGACCTCGCGCCGCACCGCCGTCTCGCGGATGGCGCGGAACATGAGCCAGGGGATGAGCACCGCCTTCACCAGGAGGGCGCCGGCGGAGAGCAGCAGCATGTGCTCCGGGTCGTGGCCGCCGCCGGCGAGGAGGAGGGGCGGCGCCGAGAGCACCGCCCCCTGCAGCGCCACGGCCCGGGTGGCGGCCGGGAGGCGGCTGGAGGCCAGGAGGTAGAAGTCGACCAGGACCACCAGCACGAAGGCGAGGTCGAGCCAGGAGGCCGAGGTCATCGCAGCACCAGCACCAGCGCGAAGAGCGAGAGCACCGCCGCCCCCACCAGGAGCTGCGGCACGCGCTGCAGGCGCAGCCGCGCCATGGCCGACTCCACGAGCCCCACCAGCAGGACGAAGGCCAGGAGCCCTCCGGCGAAGGCCACCAGGCCCAGGAGGTCCCCGGCCGGTCGCGCCGCCAGCACCAGCTGCGCCAGCAGGGCGCCGAAGAGGAGGAGCTTCAGGGCCGCCCCGGCCTGGACGAAGGCCAGGTCGGGGCCGGAGTGATCCAGCACCATCACCTCGTGGATCATGGTGAGCTCGAGGTGGGTGCTGGGATCGTCCACCGGGATGCGCGCGTTCTCGGCGAGCGAGAGCAGCCCCAGCGCCACCGCCGCCAGGATGAGCGAGGGGGCGGCGCCGGCCCAGGCGCCGGACAGCCCCGGCCCGAGCATGCCCTGGAGCGAGGTCGAGCCGGTGGCCCGGGCCAGCACCGCCAGGCCGAGCAGGAGCGCCGGCTCGGCGGCGCTGCCGAAGGTGACCTCGCGGGCGGCTCCCATCCCCTCGAAGGACGAGCCTGTGTCCATGGCGGCCAGGGCGGTGAGGAACCGCCCCAGCGCCAGGAGCCCGGCGAAGAGCAGGAAGTCGCCGGCGAAGGAGATCGGCGCCGGGAAGGCCCCCACCGGCAGGAGCAGCGCCGCCGTGGCGGCCGAGGCGAGTGAGGCCATGGGACCGGCGCGGAAGATCCAGCTCGTGGTGCCCGAGTAGACCGCGCCCTTGTGGAGCAGCTTCCACAGGTCGGCGTAGAGCTGCCACACCGGCGGCCCCCGCCGCCCGGCCACGGCGGCCTTGACCCGGTTCACCAGCCCCGGCAGGAGCGGGGCGGCCAGGAGCAGGGCCAGGGGCTGGAGGAGGGCGCGCAGCATGGGTCAGGGGAGGAGGAAGCGCCAGGCCAGGAGCACCACCAGCGTGGCCAGCACCAGCACCGCCTGGAAGTGCACCGCGGCCGGGAACAGGGCCCGCAGGCGGGCCGAGAGCGCCTCGCCGGCGCGGAGCGCCGGCAGGAGCCAGCGATCCAGGACCGTGTCCGGCACCTCGGCGGCGAAGGCGGCCTGGCGCGGGAAGAGCCCGCGCGGCGGCGTGAGGCTCACCCGGGGGCGGAAGGCCCACAGGAAGCGCTGCACCAGCATCTCGGCGAAGGAGGAGCCGGTGTATTGCATGCGGGCTGTGGGGGCGGTGAAGCCGCAGCCCCAGGTCTCCGCCCGCGGCTGCGGCCCGCGCAGCCAGGCGCGGCGGAGGAGCCACAGGGCCCCCAGGGCGAGGAGGAGCGCCAGCGCCGTGAGGCTCACCCGCCAGGCCGAGGCGGCCGCGTCCGCGGCCGGGGCGGCCATGGCCCCGACCGGCAGCCCGGCCCACTCCGCGGCGGCGCGCTCGAGCGGCGGCAGCACCGCCGCGGGAGCGAGGCCGATGGCGGCGCAGGCGGCGGCCAGCACGGCCATGGGGAGCAGCATGGGCGGCGGCGCCTCGTGGGCCCGCTCGGCGGCGCCGGAGCGCGGGATCCCGAGGAAGACCGCCCCCTGGACCTTGACGAAACAGGCGGCGGCCAGCCCGCCCACCAGCCCCAGGGCCGGGACCGCCAGCACCGCCAGGGCCAGGAGGTCGCCGCGCGGCGCCGAGAGGCTCCGAAGCGACCCCAGGAACACCAGCCACTCGGAGACGAATCCGTTCAGCGGCGGAAGGCCGCTGATGGCGACGGCGCCGGCGAGGAAGAGGAAGGCGGTGCGCGGCATGCGGCGGGAGAGGCCCCCCAGGTGATCGATGTCGCGGGTGCCGCAGGCGCGGTGCACGGCCCCCGCCCCGAGGAACAGCAGCGACTTGAAGGTGGCGTGGTTCACCACGTGGAGCGCCGCCCCGGCGAACCCCAAGAGCGCCATGGCGGGGTCTCGGCGGGCACGCCCCAGGAGCGCCAGCCCCACCCCCGTGGCGATGATGCCCACGTTCTCCACGCTGTGGTAGGCGAGGAGCCGCTTCAGGTCGTGCTGAGCCAGGGCGAAGGCCACCCCCAGCACGGCCGAGGCGATGCCCAGCCCCAGCACCGCCGCGCCCAGGGCCGGGGGCGGGGCGGCGAAGATGCCGGAGAGGCGCAGGATCCCGTAGAGCCCGGTCTTGATGAGCACGCCCGACATGAGCGCCGAGACGTGGCTGGGCGCGGCGGCGTGGGCCTCCGGCAGCCAGAAGTGGAGCGGCATGAGCCCGGCCTTGGAGCCGAAGCCGACGAGGAGCAGCGCCCACAGCGCCACGCCCTCCGGCCCGGCCACCCCGAGGCCGCGCCAGGCGGAGAACTGGAAGGAGCCGGTCCAGGAGGCGATCCAGGCGAAGGCTCCGAAGAGGGCGAAGGCGCCGGCGTGGGAGGCGGCCAGGTAGACGAGCCCCGCCTTCCGCGGCTCGTCCTTCTCCTGCTCGGTCACCACCAGCGAGAAGGCGGCCAGCGCCATCACCTCCCAGGCCACCAGGAAGAGCACGCCGTCGTCGGCGAGCAGGGTGAGGGCCATGGCGGCGGTGATGAGGCCGTAGCCGAGCTGCAGCCGCACCGCCCGGCCGCCGAGCGCGGCCTGGGGCCAGTAGGCGAGCCCGTAGATCGACCCCAGCGCCGGGATGGCCAGCACCGGCACCAGGAAGAGCGCCGAGAGGGAGTCGAGGCGCAGCGCCAGCGAGCCGAGCGGGACCGACCAGGCGAGCTGTGCCGTCCGGGGCGGTCCGGCCAGGCCGCCGGCGGCGGCGGCGAGGCCCAGCCCCGCCCCGGCCAGGAAGGCGAGGGTGGAGAGGCGCTGGCCCAGCCGGGGAGCGCGGGGCAGCGCCAGGGCGAAGATCCCGCTCGAGCCGACGACGGCCACCGCCACTACCGCCAGGAGGAGGGGCCCGCTCACGGGCGATCCCTCTTCTCCAGATCTCGGGCGCGCCGCGCCGCCTGCTCGCGCTCCAGGCCCTCCAGCTGGGCCAGCAGGGCCTCCGGGCCGGCGCGGGCGGCGATCCGGTCCCGCACGGCCGGGTCGCGCAGGGCGGTCGCCAGCGCCGCCAGCAGGCGCAGGTGGTCGCGCACCGACGGGGTGACCAGGACGAAGAGCGTGTCCACCGGCCGCCCGTCCGGAGCGTCGAAGGCGATGGGCGTCTCCAGATAGCAGACCGCCAGCTCCGGCGCGGGCACGCGGAGCACGATGGGGTCGCGCGGATGGGGCACGGCGATACCGCCGCCGAGCGCGGTCGAGCCCAGCCGCTCCCGGGCCATGAGGGTGTCGAGGAGCAGGGCGCGGTCGGCGCCGGGCGGGAGCGGCAGCCGCTCCACCACCGCGCGCAGCACGCCCTCGCGATCGGTCCCGGGCAGGCGCGGGTGGACGCCCCCGGCGCGCACCGCCGCCGAGAGCAGGACCCGGGGCGGGCCCGCCCCCGGCTCCTCGAGGATCTCGGGGGAGACCGGCAGCCGGCGCTCCGCCGCCCACTCCAGCAGCTCGACGCGGTTGAAGCGGAACTGGCCGTCGACGCGCTGGGAGGGGAGCTCCCCGCGCTCGGCCCAGCGGAGGAGCTTCTGCTCCGCGACCCCGAGGTACCTCGCCGCCTCCCGGACCGTCAACTGCATCTCCGCCGCGTGCCTCCTCGAGCGGGGGGAGACTCGCACGAAACCGCTGCGGGTCCAAGAGGATCGTGCTCGCTCCGCGGCGGAGATCGCTCCGGGGCCGCATGCCTCGTGGCGGCGATCGCGCGCGTCGAGCCCGGCGGGGGACGAGCCCCCGCCCTACGGCGCGTAGGGCGGCCCGCGTCGAGCCCGGCGGAGGACGAGCCAGGACGAGCCCCCGCCCTACGCCCGCAGGGCGAGCGTAGGCCCAGCCGGATGAGGCTGGGCCGGAGCGAGCGGGGGGGCCGGGGGGGCATCATCCCCCCGGTACGACGACGACGAGCCCCCGCCCTACAGCGCGTGGGGTTCCACGCCAGCGGGGGTGGCCATCACGCCAGCGGGCCGGTCACCTGCCACACGTCCACGTTCTGGGACCGGCCCCGGACCGGGCGTGCCCCGAGGGCGCGGAAGGCGAAGGCGTGGCGGGCGGCCTGGAAGGTGCCCGGGCCCACCAGGATGGTGCCGGGCTCGGCCATGGTCTCGAGGCGGGAGGCCACGTTGACGGTGTCGCCCAGCACGGTGAACTCGACGCGGTCGGGTGAGCCGAAGTTCCCGGCCACCACCCGGCCGCTGTTCACGCCGATGCGCACCGCCAGGCGGCGGTCGGCCGGGAGGCGGGCGTTGAACTCCTCGATGCGGCGCTGCATGCGCAGGGCGCAGCGCACCGCCCGCTCGGCCCCGTCGGCGAGCGGCACCGGGGCCCCGAAGACCGCCATGAGCCCGTCCCCGATGAACTTGTCGAGGGTGCCCTTCTCCTCGAAGATGGCCTCGGTCATGGCCCGGAAGTAGTCGCGCAGCAGGGCCGCCAGCTCCAGCGGCGGCAGTCGCTCGGTGAGCCCGGTGAAGCCCTGCACGTCGCTGAAGAGGACGGTCACCTCGTCGCGCACCGAGGCGTCGAGCGGGTCCTTGTCGAGCTGCTCCTGCGACAGGATCATGTTGGCCACGTCCGGCGAGAAGTGGCGCAGGAGCTTGCGCCGCTGCTCCTCCATGGCGGTGGCCCGCTCCAGGAAGCGGGCCCGCTCGATGGCCAGGGCCGCCTGGTAGCCGACCACCGTCACCAGCTCCAGGTCGTCGGCGGTGAAGGGGTCGACGAAGCCGCGGTCGAGGACCATCATGCCCAGGATGCGGTTGTCGGCCCAGATGGGCACGCACAGGCAGGAGCGGATGCCCTGGGCGATGACCGACTGGGAGCCGGAGAAGCGAAGGTCCTGCTGGGCGTCCAGGGTGAGCAGGCCGGCCCGGCTCTGGGCGGCGGCGCTCACCACCGTCTCGGAGATGCGGGGCGGGGAGCCCTGCGGCTCGCTGGCCCGCGCCACCATGCGCCCGGCCTCGTCCATGAGCAGGAGCGAGGAGCGCTCGGCCCGCACCGCGCTCGCCACCGTATGCAGGATCTTGGCAAGGCAGTCGTCGAGGCCCGGCGCGTCCACCAGGGCCTTGCCGATGTCGTTCAGCACCGCCACCTGGCGGCGGGCCACCGAGCCGGAGCGGGTGGGGGTGCGCCGCAGCCCGGGATCGGTGTCGCGCTGGGGCTCGGAGTCCCTGGCCTGGGTCACCTCGGACTGCAGATCGGACAGGTAGCGGACGATGGTGCTGGAGTCGGCCAGCACGTTGCGCTGCTCGGCGCGGGGCGCCTCGCCGTCGCGGAGCTCGACCACCGTCTTGCCGAAGCGCAGCCGCGCCCCGGCGTGGATGGCGCTCTCGCGGACCCGGGCGTCGTCGACGAAGGTGCCGTTCCGGCTGTCCAGGTCCACGACCCATAAGGAGTCCGCCCGCCGCTCGAACATGGCGTGCATGCTGGAGATCCAGGGGTCGGCGATCTGCAGGTGGCACTCCGCCGATCGGCCGAGCACGGTCGGCACGTCCGGCAGGAAGAACACCGTGCCGCTGCAGATGCCGTTCACCACGAAGATCTCGGCCACATACCCTCTCTTGGAGATCCGCCCGCTTATGATAGCCTAATCCAAATTCGGCGCCTGCATCATGTCCGTCTGCCCGACCTGCCAGACGCAGCGCGAGGAGGGCTTGCCCCTCTGCCCCCTCGACGGGACGCCCCTGTCCCCGTCCGCCGGCCTCATCGGGCTCATCCTGGGCGAGCGCTACCGGCTCCTCTCCCGCATCGGCGAGGGGGGCATGGGCACGGTGTTCCTGGCCGAGCACGTGGCCCTGGGCAAGCAGGTGGCGGTGAAGGTGCTGCGGGCCGAGTACTCGCGGGACGAGGAGCTGGTGCGCCGCTTCGAGCAGGAGGCCCGCTCCGCCAGCCGCATCGACCACGAGAACGTGGTGGACGTGGTGGACTTCGGGCGGACCCCGGGAGGCTCGCTCTACTTCGTGATGGAGGCGCTGGAGGGGGAGAGCCTGGCCCGGCTCATCCGCCGCCAGGGGGCGCTGCCGGTGGAGCGGGCGCTCCGCATCCTGGCCCAGATCTGCCAGGCGCTGGGGGCGGCCCACGCCTGCGGCGTGGTGCACCGCGACCTCAAGCCCGAGAACGTCATCCTGGTGCGGCGCGACGACGGCGCCGACCTCGTGAAGGTGCTCGACTTCGGCATCTCCAAGACCCACGGCGTGCCAGAGGGCGGCCGCATCACCCGAGTCGGGTCGATCATCGGCACGCCGGAGTACATGGCGCCGGAGCAGGCCATGGGCGCGGCGGTGGACCACCGCTGCGACGTCTACGCCTTCGGGGTGCTGGCCTACGAGATGCTCACCGGCAGGCTGCCCTTCCACGGCGAATCCCCGTTGGCCACGCTGCTCAAGCACCAGGGGGAGCCGCCGGTGCCGCCGAGCCGGCTGCGCCCCGACCTCCCTGCCGAGGCCGAGGCGATGGTGCTGCGGGCGCTGGTGAAGCGCCCCGAGGGGCGCCAGCAGGACATGGCCGAGGTGTCGGCCGACCTGTGCCGCGCCCTGGCGGCGGTGGGGCTCGCGCCCATGATGACGCCGGTGAAGGGGCTTCCGCCCCTGCCGCCGGCGACCGGCGGGACGGCCCGCTTCCCCGCGCCGCGGCCGGCTTCCCCGCGCGGCGAGACGGTGGCGCTCGACTCCGACGAGGTGGTGTCGGCCCCGCCGCGGCGGCTGGCCGAGGCGCCGCCCACGGCGCGGGTCGCCATCCCCACGCCGCCGCCGGACTTCGACCGCGTCCGGCGCCGTCCCCGCGCCGTCCTCCTGGGCGGGGTCTCGGTGGCGGCGCTGGCGGTCACGGGCGTGGTCACCGGCCTCGTCCCGCTGGTCCGCATCGCGCCGACGCCGGCCCCGGTCCCGCCCCCGGCGACGCAGGCGGCCGCCCTGCTTCCGGCCGCCATCCCGGCCGCGGCCGCGCGCGAGCCGCCAGCCCCCGCGCCCATCCCCCGGCTGCTGGTCACGCTCCGCACCGTGCCGCCGGGGGCGGAGGTCTTCCGCGGCCAGGATCGCGTCGGCGCCACGCCGCTCGAGGTGGAGATGGAGGCCGGCGGCGAGGCCGAGTACCGCTTCGCCCGCAGCGGCTACCGATCGGTGGCCCGGCGGGTGCGGGCCTCCGAGGGGGTGGTGGAGGTCCGGCTGGGCAGGGTCCATCCGCGGGCCGGCCAGGAACTTGGCTCCCCGCCTCCGGGCGACGAGAATCCCTACGGCAAGGTGGACGACCTGAAGCCGGACCCCTTCCAGTAGACGACGCCATGAGCAGGCCACGAGCCCGATGAAGGCCCCGCGAGTTCCGGCCCTGGCAGCGCTCGCCCTCATCGCCCTCGCCCCGGCTCCGGCCCAGGGCGCCCCGCCTCGCCCTCCCGCCCGGCAGGCGCCCGACCCGACCGCCGAGGCCAAGGCCCACTTCAAGAAGGGGACCGACCTCTACCGGCAGGCCCGCTATCGCGAGGCCATCGCCGAGTTCCAGGCCGCCTACAAGCTCCGGCCGCACGGGGTGCTCCAGTTCAACATCGCCCAGTGCTACGAGAAGCTGGGCGACATCCCGGCGGCGCTGACGAGCTACCACGCCTACCTGCGCGAGGTGCCCGGCGCCGAGGACCGGGACACGGTGGAGCGGGCCATCGCCAACCTGGAGGCGCGGCTGGCGGCCACCGGCGTGCAGCAGATCCTGGTCTACTCCGAGCCCGCGGGAGCCGAGGTGCTGGTGGACGGGCAGAGCCGCGGCCGCACCCCCTTCAGCATCGTGCTCCCCCACGGCACCCACGTCGTGTCGCTGGTGAGGGCCGGGTACGAGACGGTAACCCGCGAGGTGGCGCTGGCCCCGGACCGGTCGCTGCAGCTCGACGTCGCGCTGGTGAAGGGGCCGAGCGCGCCGCCACCGCCCGTCGTGGTGCCGTTGCCCCCGCCCCCGGCTGCGCTGGCCAAGCCGGAGCCGACCGCCAAGGCGGCCCCGGCGGCGGCGGTGACGCCGGCCGCCGAGCCCAAGAAGGTGGAGCGCCACGGCAGGCTCTGGACCTGGGTGGCGGGCGGGGTGGCGGTGGCCGCGGCCGGAGCCGGGGTCTGGTACGGGATGCAGGCGCAGGACGCCAGCGACAAGCTGGTGAAGGCGCCGCAGCCGCTGCCGCCCGGCGAGGCGCAGAAGCTCTACGACGAGGCCAAGTCGAAGTCCAAGACCGCCAACATCCTCTACGGCGTGGCCGGCGCGGCCGGCGCCGCCGGGGTGACGCTCTTCTTCCTGGAGGGCTCGTTCTGATGCGCCGCCTCGCCGCCGCCCTGTGGCTGCTCGCCGCGGCCTGCACCGTCCCGCTGGAGGGGGCGCCGTGCAACGACAGCACGAACTGCCCGGGCGGACAGGCGTGCGGGTA
>DASRTO010000536.1:0-3092 GCA_035655915.1 Anaeromyxobacteraceae bacterium | reverse complement strand
ACTGGGTCTTCCAGGGGGACAACTGGTACGTCAGCTCCTGGTACAACGGGCCCTGGTCGCTGGTGTCCCCGGAGGCGGTGCCGCTATATGTCCTCCGCGTCCCGGTGCGCTACTACCGGCGGCCCCCTCCGTACTTCCGGCCCTGGTTGGCCGACGCGCCGCCGCGGTGGGGCATGCACTTTGGCCACGAGTGGGAGGAGCGGCACCACGGCTGGGACAAATGGAACCGCCACACGGCACCCCCGCGTGCGCCGCTGCCCGTCTACCAGAAGAAGTACGCGGGGGAACGATACCCGCACGGGGAGCGGCAGCCGGGCTTGTACGACCAGCACTACCGGTACCGTCCGCGCGACGCCGCCGTGCGCCAGGCCTACGAGGCTCACGGCATGAGGGGCAGCCCTCCACCGCCTTCCGAGAAGAAAGGACACGGCCAGGGCCAGCACCGGGGCGAGGAGCGGGGCCCGGGACGCGACCGGTAGCAGCCGCCTGGAGCGGGTGCAGCGAAGAAGGCCGGAGCCGGGTGGGCAGCTCGTTCCCGCGCTCCGGCCCTGCGCTGGGATGCTGCGCTCGCGCGGCGCCGTGACCTGCGGCCCGCACGGCGGGCAGGCCGGTCGCGGGCCCGGCGTGGCGTCCGAGGGCCCAGTAATCCCGTGGCCGCAGTGCTCGAATTGCGGTAGACACTGGGCGCATCAGAACCGTCGCAGCAGGATGACGCACCGAAGTTCTCGCGGCGCGAGCCGCACGGGGGTGGGAACATGCGGAGCATCGTGTGGATGGGTGCGGTGGCGATGGGCCTGGGCCTCGCCCTGGCGCTGCCCGCCATGGCCCAGGACGCCGGATCCCACGAAGGGACGGTGTCCGACAAGGACTTCCCCAGGAAGCCCTACTCGCCCTACGCGGGGCGGCTCTATCCGACGCGCCCGCTCTTCGGCGACACCCACCTGCACACCGCCGTCTCCTTCGACGCCGGTGCCTTCGGCGCGCGCCTCGGTCCGCGGGACGCCTACCGGCTGGCGCGCGGCGAGGAGATCACCTCCAACAGCGGCCAGCCGGTGAAGCTCTCCCGGCCGCTGGACTGGCTGGTGGTGGCGGATCACTCGGACAACATGGGGTTCTTCCCGGATCTCCTGGCCGGCAAGCCGGAGATGCTGGCCGATCCGTCCGGCCGCAAATGGTACGAGATGATCAAGTCCGGGCACGGCGCGCAGGCGGCGATGGAGATCATCATCGGCTTCTCGCACGGGACCTTCCCCAAGGACCTGATCTACTTCCCCGGCACCCGCGCCTACCGGGGCGCCTGGCACGACACCATCGCCGCGGCGGAGCAATACAACCAGCCGGGGCGCTTCACCGCCCTCATCGGCTACGAGTGGACCTCGAACACCGGCGGGAACAACCTGCACCGCAACGTCGTCTTCCGCGACAGCGGCGACAAGGCGAGCCTGGTCGAGCCGTACACCGTCCTCAAGCCCTACGGCAGCGACAACCCGGCCGATCTCTGGAAGTGGATGGAGGCCTACGAGAAGAAGACCGGCGGGAGCGTCCTCGCCATCGCCCACAACGGCAACCTCTCCAACGGCCTGATGTTCCCCATCGTCGAGGCCTTGGGCAAGAAGATCGACCGCCAGTACGCCGAGACCCGCGCCCGCTGGGAGCGGCTCTACGAGGCCACCCAGACCAAGGGCACCAGCGAGTCGCACCCCTCCCTCTCGCCCAACGACGAGTTCGCCGACTTCGAGATCTGGGACAAGGGCAACCTCGACGGCAGCGCCGTCAAGAAGAAGGAGATGCTCCAGTTCGAGTACGCCCGCGCCGCCTACAAGAACGGCCTCAAGCTCGAGCAGCAGCTGGGCGTGAACCCCTACAAGTTCGGCCTCATCAGCGGAAGCGACGCCCACACCGGCCTCTCCGCCGTGGAGGAGGACAACTTCTTCGGCAAGACCGCGCCGCAGGAGCCGAGCCCGGAGCGAATGACCAAGGTCTTCTTCGCCGACCCCAAGTCGGGTGTGAAGGTCATGGACTGGGAGGTGGGCGCCTCCGGCTACGGCGCGGTCTGGGCCACCGAGAACACCCGCGAGGCCATCTGGGATGCCATGCAGCGCCGGGAGACCTACTCCACGACCGGCACCCGCATGGCGGTGCGGTTCTTCGGCGGCTGGGAGTTCGAGCCGAAGGACGCCCACGACCGGATGCCGGCCGGCATCGGCTACGCCAGGGGCGTTCCCATGGGCGGCGACCTCAAGAAGGCCCCCGCGGGCAAGGCGCCGACCTTCCTGGTGGCGGCGCTCAAGGACCCCATCGGGGCCAACCTCGATCGCATCCAGATCGTGAAGGGCTGGCTCGACGCCAAGGGCGAGCTGCACGAGCAGGTCCACGACGTGGCCTGGTCCGGCGACCGGAAGCCCGACCCCAAGACCGGCAAGCTGCCCTCGGTCGGCAGCACCGTGAACGTCGAAGAGGCGACCTGGACCAACACCATCGGCGCCCCGGAGCTGATCGCGGTCTGGAAGGACCCCAGGTTCGACCCCGGGCAGCGCGCCTTCTACTACGCGCGCGTCATCGAGATCCCGACGCCCCGCTGGACTGCGTACGACGCCAAGCGCTTCGGCGTGAAGCCCCTGCCGGGCACCCGGATGACCGTGACCGAGCGGGCCTACACCTCGCCGATCTGGTACACGCCGAACTGAACGGGACGCCGTCCGACGCGTCGCCGGGTGGGGTGGAGCGTCGCCTGGTCGGACCGGGCGGCGCTCCCGACCCTTCATGAGAAAGGCGCTTCGCGAGCCGCTGGTCCACTTCCTCGCCCTGGGGCTCCTCCTCTTCCTCTTCTTCGAGTGGAGCGGAGGTGGCTCCGGGTCGAGCCGCATCGTGGTCACCGCCGGCCGGATCGAGCACCTCGCCTCCGGGTTCGCCCGCACCTGGCAGCGGCCGCCCACCGACGCCGAGCTCAAGGGGCTCATCGACGACTACGTCAAGGAGGAGATCGCAGCCCGAGCGGCCACGGCGGACGGGCTCGATCGCGACGACGCCATCATCCGCCGGCGGCTGCGCCAGAAGTTCGAGTTCCTGGCCGAGGATGCCGCCGACCAGGC
>DASRTO010000535.1:0-1949 GCA_035655915.1 Anaeromyxobacteraceae bacterium | reverse complement strand
GAGCTGCTGGTGGCGGCCCAGGCGCTGGACCTGCGCCGGCCGCTCCGGCCGGCGCGCCGGGTGGGCGAGATCCACGCCAGGCTGCGGGCGGCGGTGCCGCACCTCGATGGCGACCGGGAGCTGCACCGCGACATCCAGGCGGTGTGCCGGCTGGTGGACGAGGGGGCGCTGGACGCCTGAGCCCCTCACCCCGCACGCCCCGCGGCGAGCGCGGGTGTCCTCTCCCCGGTGGGGAGAGGGAGCCTGGAAGCCCTGGATCCCAGGGAGGGTGAGGGTCGCCACGCCCGGTCAGGCGGCGTGGCGCTGGTCGAGGCAGAGCGCCTTGTTCAGGGCCACCACCGCCTTCTTGTAGTCGGGCCGGTCGATGACGAACTGCATGTTCACCTGGCGGTAGGACTGGGACACGCAGTTCACGTTGACGCCGTTCTCGGCCAGCACCTGGGCCGCCCGCGCCAGCACCCCGGGGATGGCCATGTTCGACCCGATGGCGCACACCATGGCCATGGGGGCGGTGGTGACCACCTCGTAGGCGTTCTCCAGCTCCTCCACGAAAGCGGAGGTGACCTCCCTCGCCCACACCACGTGGCTGATGGAGTTGGCGTTGGTGGCCTTGAGGATGTACGAGATGCCGTGCTTGCGGAAGATCTGCATCAGGTCGAGATCGAACCCGACCGTCCCCACCATGTTGGGGTCGTGGATCTCGACCAGCATCACCTTGTCGGTCCCGGCCACCACCTCCACCCGCGCCTTCTCGCCGGCGTAGTCGGTGGTGATGAGCGTGCCCGGGTCGTCGGGCTCGAAGGTGTTCTTGAGGCGGAGCGGGATGCCGGCCAGCTCCATGGGCTTGGCGGCCTTGGGGTGGATGGCCTCCATCCCCACGTCGGCCAGCTGGTCGGCCACGTCGTAGTTGGTGCGCCCCACCTTGACGGTGTTCTCCGCCCCCACGATGGCCGGGTCGGCGGAGGAGAGGTGGAACTCCTTGTGGATGACGGCCTCGTCGGGCTTCAGCTCCACCGCCACCTTGCTGAAGGTGACCTCGGAGTAGCCGCGGTCGAACTCCCGCATGATGCCCTCGACGCCCTTGGTGTAGCCGGTGACCACCACCACCTGCCCCTTCACGTCCACGTCCTGGAAGGACTTGTGGATGCGCTCGTCGATGGTGAGCGGGTCGTCATCGTCGAAGCCGGAGAGGTCGAGCAGCTGGGCCTTCACCCCCTTCTTCTTCAGGATCTCCACCGCGTTGAAGGCGCTGTGGGCCTCGCCGATGGCGGCCAGCATCTCGCGGGCGGCCAGGAGCACGTTCTCGCGGCGGAGGTAGCCGGTGCCGAGCACGTGCCGCATCGAGTCGAGGTACCCCTTGAGCTCGCGCACGCGCTTCTGGAGGAAGGCGTCCGCCACCGAGAGGTCGAGGCCCAGCGGCGCCTGCTCCTGGTTGATGGCCACGAGCTTCTCGAGCAGCGCCTCCAGCGCCCCGCCGTAGTTGTCTCCGGAGGCGAACCTGGCGTAGATGCCGGGCACCCCGGTCTTCTTGTGCTCGAGCAGCTCGTTGGTGACGCCGGCGTAGGCCGACACGACGTAGACGCGGCCGTACACGTGCCTGGGGTCGCGCAGCATGATGTTCTTCAGCACCTCGTCGAAGCGGGACATCGAGGTGCCGCCGATCTTCTCTACCGTGATCATTCCGCCATCCTGGGGGGAGGAGAGCCCAGCAAAAAAGCACGAAGCGCGCGGGCGGGCAAGCGCGCGTTCGCGTTCCGGAGGGCCGCCGGCTACCGGCGGCCGAGGGCGGCGGCCAGCCGGATGGCCCGCTGGAGGCCGGCGAAGCGCGTCGCCCCGGCGGCCTCGCCCGGGGGGAACCAGCCCCACTCGGCGTGCTCGGCGGAGAGGCGGGGGGCGAAGCCCTGGGGCAGCCTGGCCGCGAAAGCCGTCTCCTCGACGAGCCGCAGCGA
>DASRTO010000534.1:0-2982 GCA_035655915.1 Anaeromyxobacteraceae bacterium | reverse complement strand
CGCGCCGCCCCCGGACTCCTCGAGGCCCATGGGCCGGGCCACATGGGGGTGCTCGATGTCGCCGGCCCGCGAGAGGTCCCGCTCCAGCTGGGCCCGCCGGGAGGGATCGCCCCACGGCTCGGCGGGGACGGGACGGACCAGCACCGGCTGCACGGCCTCCTCGCCCCGGCGGATCACGCCCAGCACCTCCTCGGGCGCGCCGCCCGGGAGCGGACCCAGCCGCTCGACAGGTTGCCTGGTGGCCATCGAACGGATGTTAGCGGAGGCCGGGCGCGCGCGGAACTTCGGGATCTGCCTCCCGGTGGGACCTGGGCCCACCAGGCCCCTGGCTAGGGCTCGTGGGCCACGATCTGCCCGCGCGGCACCACCAGCAGGGCGCCGCCGGAGACGCACAGGTCCTGCCCCAGGAGGTGCGCCGAGGCCTCGCTGGCGAGGTACAGGGCGGCGTGGGCGCAGTCGGCCACCTCGCCCACGCGCCGGTTGGGGAGGGCCCCGGCGATGAGCGAGCCGAGGGCCCTGATCTCGCCCTCGGCCATGGGGGTGCGTACCCACCCCGGCGAGAGCAGGTTCACCCGGGTCTGCGGCGCCAGCTCCACGGCCAGGCTCATGCACAGCGACTGGATGGCTCCCTTGGTGGCGGCGTAGTGGGCGTGCCGCGCCTCGCCGCGCTGGCCGGCGGTGGAGCCGATGAGGATGACGTTGCCCCGCCGGGAGCGGCGCAGCCAGGGCAAGGCCTCGCGCACCAGGTAGAAGGCCGAGAAGACGTTCACGCGGAAGATCTCCTCGAGCTGCGCCCGGGAGATCCGGCCGATGGGCCCCTCGTTCCAGACGGCGGCCGAGTGGACCAGCTGGTCCACGCCGCCCATGAGCCGGGCCGATTCCCGCACCAGCTCCACCGCCCCCTCCTCCTGCAAGAGGTCGGCCCCCACCGCAAAGGCGCGGCCGGGGTGCCGGCGCACCAGCGCCTCGGCGGATCGGCGGTGGCTCAGGTAGTGGATCACTACCTTCATCCCCTGCTCCAGGAAGGCCTTGGCGATGGAGAGGCCGATGCCGGAGGAGCCGCCGGCCACCACGGCGCGGCGCCCCTCCAGGTCGGAGTAGTGGACGTGGAGCCTCATGCCCTCCCCCTCCGGCGCGGCCGGCGGGCGGCGCGCCGCAGCGGCTCGGCGGGCCGGAGCCAGCGCGCACCCTCGACGATCTCCCTCACCTGCGCGAAGGACGACAAGGCCAGCGGCCAGCGCAGCGGCACCTCCTCGGCCACATGGCGGCGTGTCACGCTCTTGGCCGAGATCACCGCCAGCCGATCCCGGTACTCGGCCGAGACGTAGGTCCCGTACTCGGCCCAGGCTCCCAGCGCGCCGCAGGCCTGCGCCACCGGCATGTCCTTCACCACGTTGTCGCCGACATACAGCACCTCCTCGCCGCGCAGCCGGAAGTCGGCCAGGATGCGGCGCAGCCCCTCCGGGCTGGGCTTCTCGGCCTCGCGGGGCAGCTCCCGCACCGGGGTGCGGGAGCGGTAGTGCCCCGCCTCCTCGCGGCGGCGGATCTCCGGGTCGACGTTCTTGGGCAGGGCGTAGCCCGGCAGCGTGTAGAGGGCGTCGAAGTGGCCGTCGAGCCCCAGCCACTTGAGCCTCAGCTCGGCGGCGTTGCGCGGGGCGTCGGAGAGGGCCACCAGCCCGAGGCCCCGCTCGCGGATCCAGGTCAGCGTCTCCACCACGCCCGGATAGGGCCTGAGGTAGCGTTCCCGCGCCTGCTTGAAGGCGCGCCGGGCCGGGTCCACCACCAGCCGGTTGAAGGAGTCGAAGTCCCGCTCGTAGGGCTGGAAGATGTCCGACTCCTGGATGGCGAAGGGGTACTCGTTCGACTCGTAGCGGGTGTAGACCTCCTTGAGCGACTGCACGATGCGGATGCGCGGCAGCCCGGTGGTGGCCGTGAGCGAGTCCACCATGGCCTCCAGGCTGGGGACGATGTAGTCCACCCACGGGTAGAGGGTGTTGTCGAGGTCGGTGACCACGGCGCGGAGGCGCGGCACGGCGGCATGGTAGCGGGCCCCTCCCACGGCCGCCACCCACCGCCGAGCCCTGCCGCCGAGCCCTGCCGCCGAGCCGGCGAGGCTGCTTCTCAATCCCCGTGGCTCCGCCCCTGCGTCTTCCACGGCCCACGCGCCGTGAGGCGTCCGTATTCTCACGCCTGCCGAGTCTGGCGGCAGCCCGGGGGGGCTGATAGAGCATGGGCGTGCCCCGCTTCCGCTACCATGTCTTCATCTGCGAGAACCGCCGCCCCGACGACGACCCGCGCGGCTGCTGCGCCGCCAAGGGGAGCCCGGCCATCCGCGAGGCCTTCAAGGCCGAGCTGAAGCGGCGCGGGCTCAAGGGGCTGGTGCGGGCCAACTCAGCCGGCTGCCTCGACGCCTGCGCCTTCGGGCCGTCCGTGGTGGTCTACCCCGAGGGCGTCTGGTACGGCGGGGTCACCGCCGCCGACGTGCCCGAGATCGTCGAGAGCCACCTCGTCAACGGCCGCCCGGTGGAGCGGCTCCGGGTGAAGGCGCTGGAGACCGGCGCGTACCGGCCACCCCCGATCCCGGGTTGAAAGGCCGACCCGATCGGGGGCAGACTTCCCTCCGCCATGAGGCTTCTCCTGGCCGAGGACGATCGCATCGTCCGCATCACCGTGCGCGACGCCCTGGAGGAGGCGGGCTTCGCGGTGACCGTCTGCGCCGACGGCAGCGAGGCGCTGTCGGCCCTGGAACGGGAGGGCTGGGACCTCCTGCTCACGGACGTGAGGCTCCCGGGCGTGGACGGCCTGGCGCTCTTCCGCCGCGCCCGGCTGCTCCAGCCGGACGCGGGGGTGGTGCTGATGACGGCCTACGCCGACACCGAGGACGCGGTGGCGGTGATGCGCGAGGGGGCGCGCGACTACCTGCTGAAGCCCTTCGAGATGGAGGAGCTCCTGCTGCACGTGGGCCGCGTGCGCGACGAGCTT
>DASRTO010000533.1:0-2915 GCA_035655915.1 Anaeromyxobacteraceae bacterium | reverse complement strand
TGTCCTTGGAGAGCGGATCCCGCTTCATCGCGCGCATGGCGGTCCTCGGTCGTGGTGGCGGGCTGGAGAGTCGCGGCGATGGTAAGCCCGCCTCCCCTCCCCGTCAATTCGCCCGTCCTGGGATTCCCCTTGTGATCCCGGGTGGTTCCGTGTCGGCGCCTGGGCGCCGGTCCGATCGCGCTCGCCGGTGTGGCATACGCCCGGTCGGCCCCGGACGCCATCCCTTGGAGGGGTGACGTGCCGGGCGCGGGAGCCGGCTGACGCCGGGGTCCAGCCAGGCTCCCTCACCGGAGCGCGGAAAGGCCCCGCTCGCCCTCGAGCAGCGCCCGCGGGTCATGGGCCGGGACTTCCCCGGAGGAGAGCGCGGCCGCGGCCTCGAGCCCGGCCCAGCGGCGCACCGCAGCCGTGGCGGAGCCGCGATCGGGGTCGGGCAGGAGGGTGATGATCGAGCCGTGGTTCCCGGCCGGGACGAAGAAGCGGAAGGAATCGTTGGCGGCGTCGGGCGCGAAGGGGCGCGTCGACCAGGGGTCGTTCTCGCCGTAGACGAAGAGCAGCCGCTGGCCGCTGGTGCTCACCCACCCGGCGACGTCCGGCATCGCCGCCGCGTCCCAGGTCTTCTGGACGCCCAGGGGCGGGTAGACCTCGGGCACGTCGTCCGCCGGCACCCCGCCCGGGAGGACGTCGAGCAAGTGGTCCTGCGGGTAGGCCGGCCCGCCCAGCTGGGTGGCGGACTGGTAGTAGTAGCCGGCGAAGAAGGCCAGCGACCGGTCGCCGATCCAGCCGGCGGCCCCGCCCAGCGTGCCGTCCATGAAGGCGAAGAGCGCCGCCGGGCCCGCGTCGGGCGCCGGCACGCCGGCGCAGGCGGGCAGCCCGCTGCCGTACTGCCAGAAGGCGAAGGACAGCTCGACCACCGCGTAGTCGTAGGCCTTGGATGGCCCGAAGGTGGTGAAGCCGTCCCCGGACCCGGCGCTGGCCTCGAAGAGCGGCTGCACCTCGGCCCGCCGCGCCAGCAGGGCGTGCTGGAGGTCCTGCAGCGCCTGGCGGCACCCGGCCGTCCCCACCGCCTGCAGGAAGGCCACGTAGGCCTGGTCGGAGGTGGAGGTGGAGATGGGAGCCACGTAGGCCACCGTGCCGTCCACGTCGGCGGGGTAGAAGCGGCGGTGGTAGACGGCGGTCATGCCGCCCTTCGAGGCCCCCGCGCTCAGCCACCTACCGCCCAGCACCGGCCGGAGCGACTCGACCACCCGGTGGTGATCGGCCGCGGCCTGCTGGATGGTGAGCTTGGACCAGTCCGGCGGGCTCGGCGTCGAGGACCCGAAGAAGCGGTGCTCCACCGTCAGCTGGCTGGCGTCGAGCAGGGCGGCCAGCTCGCTCCGGCCGGGCAGGCGCGAGGCGCCGTAGCCGTTGGTGGCGAGGACCACCGGCCGGCCCGGACCCCTGTAGAGCAGCGAGGCGAACTGGCGGAAGGCGGGGCCGCCGGGCGCGGCGTGGTCGAGGGGCTGCTCGATGTCGAGCCAGAAGAGCCGGTAGCCGGCCACCGATGTGGCCTGCTCCTGCACCGAGAGGACGTGGGGGGCCGACGCCAGGGCCACCTCGATGGGGACGGCGCAGCAGGGCGGGTCTGGGCGATCGGTCCCGCAGGCGGCCAGGAGCGCGGCGAAGGCGACGACCGGGAGGCCGCGGCGCATGGGCGGATGGTAGCGACGGCCCGCGGGCCCTTCAAGCGGCTCCGGCGTCGCTCGTCTCTCGCGGGGAGTGCTGGGCCCCGCCGCCGGGGCGCCGCGACGACGCGCTATACTGGGCCCGGATGCATCCGAGGCATCTCGCCACTTCGCGCCTGGCGCTGCTCGCCGCCATCGCCATTGCGCCCCTTGGGGAAACCCTGGCCCAGGACCAGCCGTTCCCGGTCGAGATCAGGGTCGGCGCGACCCTCGACGTCTGCACCACGGGTCGGGTGGTGTGCCCGGCGATGTACCCGCGCTGCGACGATCCGAAGGTCGCGGCCCCGGTGGTGGACCACCTGGACGGTGGCAGGTGGCGCCTGGGGCTCCAGGGCATCGGCGCGGGCACCACCATCTGCTCGGTCCTCTCCCAGACCGGCGCCCGCCAGGTCTTCAGCGTCACCGTGCGCTGACCACCTGGCGCCCGGCCAGGGCTCCGGGTGCCAGTCGGTTCGGCCCGATCCCCCAATCGGGGCCGGAGCACCGCCCGGGCGAAGAATGCGATGATGCGTACCCGTGGCGTCGGCGCCGGACATGCCGGTGCACCCGTGGCGGCGCGAGCCCTACCGGATCCTGTTCCCGATCGGAGGGGCGCTCGGCGTCTCGGCGGTGCTGCCCTTCGTCTTCCGCGGCGCCGGAGGCGGCTCGCTGGCGCTCTTCCACTCCATCGCGCAGATCCAGGGATTCCTGACCTGCTTCGTGGTGGGGTTCCTCTTCACCTTCGTCCCGCGCCGCACCGGGACCGCCCCGCCCGCCGCCTGGGAGCTCGCCGCCGCCGTGGTGCTTCCGGTGGCTGCGGTGGCGAGCGCATGGCTGGACGAGGGGGTGCTCCCGTACGCGGCCTGGCTGGCGCTGGTGGCCGTGGTCCTCGCCTTCACGCTGCGGCGCCTGCGGCTCGGGCCGGCCGGCGGCACGGTCCCGGCGGTGTTCGTCTGGGTCCCCATCTCCCTCGTCGCCGGGGCGGTGGGGGCGGTGCTCGCCGCCGTCGCGCCAGCCGTCGCCGGTGGCGCGCCGCGCGCCTGGACCATCGGGCGCGGGCTCCTGGTGCAGGGACTGGTGGCGGGACTGGTGCTCGGGGTGGGAGGCTTCCTCGTCCCGCAGCTCACGCGGGGCGAGGCGGCTCCGGGCGCGCCCGCCCGGGCCATCCGGCGCCGCGCTCTCGCCTGGCACCTCCTCGCGGCCGGCGCCTTCTTC
>DASRTO010000532.1:0-10790 GCA_035655915.1 Anaeromyxobacteraceae bacterium | reverse complement strand
CGCCGCCCTTCTGGGGCCGGCGGGTGGTCCCCTCGGGGCAGATCCCCCTCGGCGAGCTGTGGCCGCACCTCGACCTCACCGAGCTCTTCAAGCTGCAGTGGGGGGTACGGCTCAAGGGCGAGGAGTACCAGCGGGCGGTGCGGGAGGAGTTCGGGCCGCGCCTCACGCAGCTCAAGGCCGAGGTCCAGGCCAAGGGCTGGCTGGCGCCGCGGGTGGTCTACGGCTACTTCCCCTGCCACGCCGAGGGAGACGACCTGGTGGTGCTGGACCCGGTCCACCGCAAGCAGGAGCTGGGGCGCCTACGCTTCCCGCGGCAGCCCGACGAGCGCTTCTTGTGCCTCGCCGACTACTTCCGGCAGGAGCCTGGCTCGGACGTGGTGGCCTTCCAGGTGGTGACGGTGGGGGACCAGGCCGGCAAGGCGGCCGAGGCCATGCAGGAGCGGGGCGACTACACCCGGGCCCTCTACCTCCACGGCCTGGCGGTGGAGACGGCCGAAGCCCTCGCCGAGCACTGGCACCGCAAGATCCGGACCGAGCTCTCGCTTCCCGACGGGCAGGGCAAGCGATACTCGCCCGGCTACCCCTCCTGGCCCGAGCTCGGCGACCAGCGCACGCTATGGAAGCTGCTCGAGCCCGGCCGCAGCGTCGGCGTGTCGCTCACCAGCGCCGACCAGATGGTGCCGGAGGCCTCCACCTCGGCGGTGGTGCTGCACCACCCCGAGGCGGTGTACTACACCATCCGCGGAGCCTCCGGATCGTAGGGCGGCGCCGTGCGCCCCGCCGGCCGCCAGGCCGCAGCCCAGCGGGTCCCGGCGGGGGACGAGCCCCCGCCCTACCGCGTCGCGGCGCGCAGGTTCACCGGAATGCGCAGCGACCCCCAGGCGGCCTGGCCGGAGAGCACCACCTCGGCCCGGCCGCCGGCGATGGCCTGGCCGGCCCCCAGGCCGGCGGCGAGGAGGTCCACCTTCACCGGCAGGTCGACCACGGTGCTCCCGCTCGCCGGCACGGTGGTCAGTGAGGCCGCGCCGCTCCGCACCGCCGGAGCGCCGTTCAGGTCCAGCCGGTACTCGAGCCGCCCGCCGGGGATGGGGAAGGCGTTGCGGTTGCCCACCCGGACCTTGAGATCGACGGTCACGCCTCCGAAGCCGGCGCCGGCCAGCCGCACCGAGTCGACCGCCAGGGTGGGCAGCCTGGGGAGCGGCACCTCGCCGGAGTGGGACCAGGGGATGTCCAGCGGGCCGACGCCGGTGTCGAAGCCCACCGCCCCCGAGACCCGGTAGGCGAGGCGGTCGCGGCGGGCCACCACCTCCAGGAAGGCGGGCACGTCGGCGTAGCGCACCCGGACCGGGATGGCGAGCGGCGCCACGCCGCGGGCGGGGAGGCGCAAGCCGCCGGGCAGCGTGCCCGCGGCCAGCCGCTGCCCCTCCAGCTCCAGCTGGTAGGAGAGACGCGCCACGGTGAGGCCGAAGCCGTTGGGGTTCTCCACCCGGTAGTGGGCCACCGCGGTGGCTCCCTCCAGGTCCACCGCCTCGATGCCCACCGATTCGAGGTGCAGCCGGGGGGGTTCGATGGCGCCGCCGATCATCTTCTCCATGCCGGCGCAGGAGGTGAGGGCCAGCGTGGCGACCAGGGCCAGGGGGACCGATCGGAGGTGGGTCATGGCTCCATCTCACCCCGGATCGGCCATGAATTCCAGCCATTCCGTCAGGGGGTTTACAGCGGCACCGCCGCCCGAGCACTATTCCGCGAATGCTGCAGCCTCCGCTCAGCCGCCGCGCCTTCGAGGAGCGCACACGGCGCGTCATCGCCGGCGACACCACCCTCGCCGAGAGCGAGGTGGCCGGCTGGGAGCTCGGGCGCGACTGGCTCGCCTATTACCTTACCCAGGGCGAGGTGGGCCCGGCCCGGCGGCGCTCGCCGCGCCTCAGGCTCTCCCTCTCCGGCCACATCGCCGGGACCGGCGGAGCCTTCACCGAGGACCTCGGCTTCCACGGCCTGTCCCTGCGCCCGCTCCGGCCGCCGCGGCTGGTCGAGGGAGACGAGGCCAGCGTCCGGCTCACGCTGGCGGGGCGCTCCGTCTACCTCCTCGGCAGGGTGGTGTGGCTCGGCCAGGGCCGGCTCGGGGTGGCGCTGGGATCGGCCCACCCCAGCGACGAACGAGCGCTGCAGGCGGCGGTGTGTAGCGGCTACCTGGATCGGTTCCCGGACGAGGCGCGCCCCTAGCCGTCCACATCCCGTCCACGCCCGCTCCACGCGCCATCCACCGGCGCCTCCCCTGGTCTTTCCGACTTGTCCACCGGCCATCAACGGTGACCCCGTCGGAGGCGCCTGTTACCATGCGCCCCCTCATGGCCGGTCCAGAGACGCGCACCGCCGTCGCCATGCCCGGCGCGCGCGATCTGCCGCACAACCTGGAGGCGGAGCAAGCGGTCCTGGGCGCGGTCCTCATCGAGGAGACCGCCTTCGACCAGGTGGCGGCGCTCCTCCGGGCGCAGGACTTCTACCTTTTGGCCCACCAGCACCTCTACGCGGCCTTCGAGGAGCTGGCCAAGGAGGCCAAGACCATCGACCCAGTGCTGGTGCAGCAGCGGCTCGACGCGCGCGGGCTCCTCGGCGGCGCCGTGCCCCGCGACCTGCCCTTCGCGCTCGGCCGCGGCGTGGGCACCGCCGCCAACGTCGCCCACTACGCCGAGGTGGTCTCGGAGCTGTCGCGGCTCCGGCGCATGATGCTCACCGCCCAGTCGGTGGTGGAGCGGGGGTACGAGTCCGGGGCGCGGGTGCGCGACTTCCTGGAGGAGGCACAGCAGGAGGTCTTCACCGCCGCCCAGGGCACCGGCGTGGAGTCGGTGAAGCCCCTCAAGGAGGCCCTGGGGCTGGCCATCGACCGCATCGAGGCGCTTCACAAGCGCCAGCTGGAGGGGCTCTCCCCCATCACCGGCGTGGCCACCGGCCTCCCCGACCTGGACCGCAAGACGCTGGGCCTGCAGCCCGGGACGCTGGTGGTGCTGGCGGCCCGCCCCTCGGTGGGCAAGACCTCGCTGGCGCTCAACATCGCCGGCCACGCCGCGGTGAAGCAGGAGAAGAAGGTAGCCTTCTTCTCGCTGGAGATGCCCTCGGAGCAGCTGGCGCTGCGCATGCTGGCGGCCGAGGCCAAGCTCGACTCGGAGCGGCTGGCCGAGGGGCGCCTCGGCCGCAACGACTGGGAGAAGCTGGCCCTCCACGGCGACAAGCTGATCCGGGCCCCGGTCTGGTTCGACGACGGTTTCGTGCTCACCCCGGTGGAGCTGCGCTCCAAGTGCCGCAAGCTCAAGCGCGAGCAGGGGCTGGACCTGGTGGTGGTGGATTACCTGCAGCTCATGCACGCCCCCTCCGAGCGCTCGAGCCAGTCGCGCGAGCAGGAGATCGCCACCATCAGCCGCTCGCTCAAGGCGCTGGCCAAGGAGCTCTCGGTGCCGGTGCTGGCCCTTTCCCAGCTCAACCGCGCCGTGGAGAAGCGCAAGGGGGAGCGCCCCATGCTGGCCGACCTGCGCGAGTCGGGCGCCATCGAGCAGGACGCCGACGTGGTCGTCTTCCTGCACCGCCCCGAGAGCGAGCGCGAGGACGGCTCGACCAACTTCGAGGCCGACGTGCAGGAGATCGAGCTCATCCTGGCCAAGCACCGGCAGGGCCCGACCGGCCTCCTGAACCTGGTCTTCTTCAAGCGGCAGACGTTCTTCGCGGAGAGGAAGCGGGACGGCTAGGTGCGCCCGGAGCGATAAGTCCTGTCGCGGCACGAGCGGGGCGGTACCATCCCGGGCCGTGCCGGACGCCGACCATCGCCACCCTTCCGGCGCCGGCCCACCGCCTGGCGGGCGGCGGGACGCGGTCCGCGCGGCCGCGCTCGCGCTCGGCCTGGCGCTCGCCTACTCCGCCAACGGGGACTTCCTCCCGGGGAACGACGCCACTCCCAACGTCTACCTGGCGGCGCAGATCCTGGAGGGTGGCGGGCTCACCTTCACGCCCTCGGGCGCGCCGCACCTCTTCGACTGGACGCTGCGGACGGCCGGCGGGTCGTCGCCCCAGCGCCTCTTCGACCTCGATCGGCCGCTGGCGGGCGCGTCGGCGCGCGACCTGTACCACCGGGGCCTGCTCGTCCCCTCCGCCCCCTACTACCTGGTGGAGTCCGTCCAGCGGAACCCCGCCACCGGTGAGCGGGTCTACGTCGGCTTGTACGGCGTGGGCGCCGGCCTGAGCGCCGTGCCGTTCCTGGCGCCGGTCCGGGTCGTCGCCGGCGACCTCCGGCGCAAGCCGGCGGCGCTCTGGTACGGGGCCAAGGCGGCGGCGGCCCTGCTGGCGGCGGGATCGGCCGCCTTCCTGTTCCTCCTCCTCCGCCGCTGGCTCTCACCGGGGTGGGCGCTTTTCCTGGCCCTCGCCTACGGGCTCGGGACACCGCTGTGGAGCACGAGCAGCCAATCGCTGTGGCAGCACGCCTCCAACGAGCTCTTCCTGGCAGCCGGGGCCTTCTTCCTGGCGCGCGCGCGCGGCGGGGTCGGCGACGCCGCCCTGGCGGGCACGGCCTTCGCCGCGGCCACCGCCTGCCGCCCCACCAGCGCGCTCTTCGCGCTGGCGGCCTTCGGCTGGCTGCTCCTCGCCGACCGCCGGGCGCTCCTGGGCTTCGTGGCGGGGAGCCTCCCCATCGCGCTGGCGCTGGCGGGCTACAACTGGCACTTCCTCGGGTCCCCGCTCCGGTTCGCCCAGGGGGAGGCCCACGCCGTGGCGCTGGCCAAGACCGGGGCGCCCGAGCTGTGGCGGCCGCAGGTGTGGAGGTCCGGGGCGGGCCTCTTCCTCAGCCCGTCGCGCGGCCTGCTCGTGTACTCGCCCTTCCTCGGGCTGGCGTTCCCTTCCGCGGTCGCCCTCTTCCGGCGCACCGAGTGGCACGAGCTGCGCCCCCTGGCGATCGGGGGCCTGCTGGTGCTGGCGGTGGACGCGGCCTGGTTCGACTGGTGGGGCGGGTGGTCGTACAGCTGGAGGCGCCTCGTCGACCTGGCGCCGGTGCTGACCCTGCTCCTCGTCCCGGCGGTGCCCGCCATAGCCCGCGCCCGCTGGCGCACCGTGGCGTTCGGCGCCCTGGTCGGGTGGGCGGTGCTGCTGCAGGGGGTGGGAGCCTTCGCCTACGACTTCTGGGGCTGGAACGCGCGGGCCGCCTGGCGCCTGGCGACCCCGTCGGGACGGCAGGAGATCGTGCTCGACTCTCGGGAGATCCCGGAGGCGGTGGCCGGCGGCGCCTCGCTGCTCGGGCAGGCGTGGCTGGACATCGATCTGCCGGAGCACCGGCACCGGCTCTGGTCGCTGCCGGACAGCGCCATCGCCTACTACCTCGCCGATCTCGGCGCCGCGAGGCGATCGCGGGGCGCCGAGGTGCGGCAGTGGCTCGACCGGTGGCGTCCGCCGCCGCGGGCGTCGGGATCGCCGCGGTGACGGGGCGCCGCCTCCCTGGCGACGCGCCCGGACGCCGCCTAGAAGGCGAGGTCGGGACGGCCCTCCAGGATGCGTGCCAGCCCGAGCCTGCGCGCCAGATCCGGCTGCGTCCGGAAGAGCATCAGCTTGAGGTACGGCATCCCGGCCCGCCACAGCCGGTCGGGGTAGTAGAGGGTGGGGTCCTCGCCCCTCTGGTAGCGCCAGGGGCGGATGCGCCGGACCAGGAGGTCGGCACGCCAGGCTCGCGGCTGCCGCTCCGGCGGGAAGGCGGCCCCGCCCCGGAAGCCGTTCTCCCACAGCCAGGTGCTGAGCCCGAGCTCGTGGGAGAAGATGGCCTGCTGCTTCGAGCGGTAGGGCTGGACGGCCCCGAAGAAGCGGGCCAGGGCCGCCGACTGCACCACCGGCCGCTTCAGCACCAGGAAGTAGCTCTGCAAGTGGTGCGCGAACATCCAGGACTCGGTCATCCCCCAGAAGTCCCACCCGGTGGCCTCCATGCGCTCGACGATCGGGGCCAGTGGGAAGAAGGGGCCGACGACCGAGGAGTTGGTCAGGACCAGCTCGTCCACCCGGGAGAGGTCGGCGCGGGCCAGGGCGTCCTGCCACATCCCGAAGTCGTAGCCGACGTTCTCGCGCAAGAGCACCCCCGCGGCGAGCGGGCGGACCTTCTCGACCTCGGCGGGCGGCAGCGGGCAGTTGGAGATGAACTCGATCCGGCCCCCCAGGGCGCGCAGCGCCTGGAGATGCGCCAGGATGTAGGGCTTCACCAGGGCCGCCGCGTCCCAGTGCGCGAAGAGCACCAGGCGGTTCACGAAGCCGGCCGCCCCCGCGCCGTTGCTGGCGGCGTCGACCGTGGCTCGGGTCCCGCGACGTCGCTCTGTACCAAGGCCACCTCGCCCGGATCGAGCCGGGTCTCTCCGGCCCCGGCTTGCGCGGGCAGCCTAGCAGACGCGGCCGGCCCTTGGAAACGCTTCCCGGGCACGCTTCCCGGCGGCGCCGTTCCGGCCCGGCCGGGCGGGGCGGGAGGCTCGCCGGCTCCGGGCCTCTGCTGATATAGCCTGGAGCGCCGGCGGCAGCGCCCATGGAGGACACCCCGCTCATCTCGATCGCCCTGTGCACCTACAACGGCGAGCGCTTCCTCCGCGAGCAGCTCGACTCGCTGCTGGCCCAGGACTACCTCAACCTCGAGATCGTGGCCGTGGACGACGCCTCCACCGACGGCACCCCGGCGATCCTGGAGGCCTACGCCGCCCGCGACCCCCGCCTGCGGGTCTTCCACAACGCCTCCAACCTGGGGTTCCGCCGGAACTTCCAGGAAGCCATCGAACGCTGCCGGGGCGACTTCATCGCCCCTGCAGACCAGGACGACGTCTGGCGGCCGGACAAGCTGCGGCTCCTCCTCAAGGCCATCGGCGACGCCGCAGCCGCTTACTGCGACTCCGAGCTCATCGACGAGCAGGGGCGCCCGCTCGGGCTGACGGTCTCGGACAAACGGGTGATGGGCCCCATCCACGATCCGCTCATCTTGGCGCTGCAGAACTGCGTCTCCGGCCACGCCATGCTCCTGCGACGCTCGCTGGCGGCCCGCGCCATGCCGGTCCCCGAGGGGCTCTACCACGACTGGTGGCTCGCCCTGGTGGCTGCGGGGGAAGGAGGCATCGCGTATTGCCCGCAGCCGCTGGTCCAGTACCGGCAACACGGGAGGTCGGTCACCGACATCGCCGGGCTGCGCCGGGCGGCCCGCCCCCGGGGACAGGGGCTGGCCAAATTCGAGGCCGCCGAGCAGCGCCTGCTTGCCTGTGCAGCTTTCACTTCCAGTGGCAACCATGCCCTCGTCGAGGAGCTCCTCCTGCTCTGGCAGGCCCGCCGGGAGCAGTACCTCTGCCCGCGGCTGGCGCTCTTCGCCCTTCGCCACCGGCATCGCCTCTTTTCGCAGTACCGGAACGAGCGCAAGCGCCGCGCGCGGTACGCGCTGGGGCTTCTCTGGGGCCTGCGCCTCAAGCGGCTCTTCAGCCCCCGCGCCTATGGCCTTCCCTCCCCCGAGGCGGGCCGGGGCACGCCCGGGCGGGCCGGCGCCTAGGGGAAGGCGACCATGGCTCACCTGCCACGCGAGCAGCTCTCCATCGTGGTCCCCATCCATCGATCGGTCCTGGATCCGCGGGAGGTGGTCTCGCTCGACAGCGCTTTTCGCGCGCTGGGCGGCCACCACGTGGTGATGGTGAAGCCCGAGGGGCTCGACACCTCGGAGGTGGAGCGGCGCTACCGCTTCGGCGGGGTGGAGACCTTCGACCGCGCCTACTTCGGGTCGATCCAGGACTACAACCGGTTGCTGCTCTCCACCGGCTTCTACCAGCGGTTCCTCGGCAGCCGGTACATCCTCATCTGCCAGCCCGACGTCTTCGTGTTCCGCGACGACCTGGCCCGGTGGGTGGAGCGCAGCTACGACTACGTGGGGGCGCCCTGGGTCTCCGGCAACCCCGTCGGCCACTACCTCCACTGGGTGAGGATGCGCCTCAGCCAGCTCGTTCTAGGCGTGCAGGACAAGGTCTACCGGTTCGAGACCCGAAACCGGGTCGGCAACGGCGGCTTCTCCCTGCGATCGGTGGCCACCCACCACCGGCTCAGCATCGAGATGAAGGAGGCGGTGGAGCACTACCTGCGCAAGCAGGGATCGCACCACTTCAACGAGGACATCTTCTGGAGCATCGAGCCCGGGAAGCGCGGCTTCGCCCACAGCACCCCGTCGCTCCCGGAGGCTCTGGCCTTCTCCTTCGACATCAACCCGGAGCGGCTCTTCCGGATGGCCGGCCGCCGCCTCCCCATGGCGGCCCACGGATGGTACAAGCCCGACCGGCTCCGGTTCTGGGCGCCGCACGTGGAGGCGGCGCGGGCCGCGGCCCCCTCGCCGCGCGACTGAGGCGGCGCCCCAGGCGCAGAGGAACACGCCATGCCCCGGGTCTCGATCGTCATCCCGACCTTCAACCGCCTGGGCATGCTCGCCGAGGCGGTGACGAGCGCCCTGGCCCAGCGCTACCCCGACCTGGAGGTCCTGGTCTCGGACAACGCCTCGGAGGACGGGACGCGGGAGGCCATGCAGGCCCATATCGCCGATCGGCGCTTCCGCTACTTCCGGAACGAGACCAACCTGGGCATGGTCGCCAACTGGCGCAAGGCGGTCTTCGAGCACGCCCGGGGCGACTTCTTCCTCATCCTCTCCGACGACGACCGCCTCATCGACCCGGACTACGTCTCGAAGGCCATGGCCCTGGTGCAACGGCACCCGCAGGTGGTCATGGTGTACGCCGACGGCTACATCCTGGACGAGTCCACCGGGACGCGGCGGGAGCTCCGCCTGCCCTTCGGAAGCCTGGAGAGGGGAACCACCGTCTTCGCCTCCCGGGATCGGGTCTTCCCCCAGGACTTCACGCTCTGCAACGTCCTCTTCAAGCGCTCCCTGGCCATGGAGCTGGACGCGTTTGACAACCCCCTCAACCTCTGCTGCGACTCGGAGCTCTTCCTCAAGACCTGCCTCTTCGGCGACGTGGGGGTGATCCACGACCTGGTGAGCGAGTATCGACTCCACGGGGCCAATCTCATCCACCGACACCACCAGGACCTCCGGATCTACGCCGCCAACCTGGACTTCTTCTTCAAGCCACGGCGCCTGGCCATCGAGCGGCGAGCGCTGACCCGGCGGCAGCTTCGCGACTTCGACCAGTCGGCCAGACGGGCGGTGAGGGTGACGGTCCGGCTGGTGGCGGAGCGGCACCCCGGCCAGGCCGGGGAGCTGGTCGATCGGCTCTGGGAGACCGGCGGCTGGCTCACCCTGCGGGCCCTCTTCCATCGCCGCACGGCCGGGCTGGCGCTGGGCGGGCTGACGCGCCGGCTCCGGAGGGTCCTCCCGTGGGAGACGGGCCCGCCGCGGGTCGACTGACGGGGGGCCATGGCCTACAATCCGCGCTTCGATGAGAGCCGTCATCCTGTGCGGTGGCCAGGGAACCCGCATCCGCGACGCCGGCGAGCCCGTGCCCAAGCCGATGCTCCCCATCGGCGGCCGGCCCATCGTCTGGCACATCATGAAGATGTACGCGCACCACGGCGTGCGCGAGTTCGTGCTGTGCCTGGGCTACAAGGGTTGGGCGCTCAAGGAGTTCTTCCTCAACTACCAGGCCATGACATCCGACCTCACGGTCACGCTCGGGCACCACGGGGCGGTCGAGGTGCTGGGCCAGCACCAGGAGGAGGACTGGAAGGTCACCCTGGCCGAGACCGGCGAGCAGACCATGACCGGCGGGCGGGTGGCCGCGGTGCGCCGCCATGTCGAGGGCGACGAGCCCTTCCTGCTCACCTACGGCGACGGCGTGTCCGACGTGGACATCGCGGCCACGGTGACCTTCCACCGCCGCCACGGCAAGGTGGCCACCGTCACCGCGGTGCGCCCGCCCGGGCGCTTCGGCGAGATGGTCATCGACGGAGGCCACGTCCGGGAGTTCAACGAGAAGCCCCAGGTCACCGAGGGCTTCATCAACGGTGGCTTCTTCGTCCTCGACGGCCGCCGCGTCTGGGACTTCCTGGGCACCGACCCCGGCACCGTCCTCGAGCGCGAACCCCTCCAGTCCCTGGCCAGGGCCGACCAACTGGTGGCCTTCCCGCACACGGGCTTCTGGCAGCCGATGGACACCTTCCGCGAGTACCAGCTCCTCAACGAGCTCTGGGCCTCCGGGCGGGCCCCGTGGAAGACGTGGTGACGGCCGCGCCTACAGCTGCCGAGCTCGGCGCCGCGTACGGCGGCAGGCGGGTGCTGGTCACCGGCCACACCGGGTTCAAGGGCTCGTGGCTCACCCTCTGGCTGTCCGACCTGGGCGCGGAGGTGACCGGCTACGCCCTGGAGCCGGACACCACCCCGGCCCTGTTCGAGCGCGCCGGGGTGGCGCACCACTGCCGCAGCGTCATCGCCGACGTGCGGGAGGCGGCGCGCCTGGCCGAGGTGGTCAGGGAGTCCCGGCCCGAGGTGGTCTTCCACCTGGCGGCCCAGTCGCTGGTGCGCCGCTCCTACCAGGAGCCGCTGGAGACCCTCCAGGTCAACGTCCTGGGCACGGCCAACCTGCTGGAGGCGGTGCGGCAGGCGGGGCGCCCCTGCGCCCTGGTCGTCGTCACCAGCGACAAGTGCTACGAGAACCGCGAGTGGCTCTACGGCTACCGCGAGGACGAGCCCATGGGCGGCCACGACCTCTACTCGGCCTCGAAGGGGTGCGCCGAGCTGGTGACGGCCTCCTGGCGCCGGTCCTTCTTCCAGCCGCATCGGCTGTCGGCCCACGGCGTGGCCCTGGCCAGCG
>DASRTO010000531.1:0-3651 GCA_035655915.1 Anaeromyxobacteraceae bacterium | reverse complement strand
CCCGAATTGCCACGATCCCGTGGGGCGGGGCCTTGCGCCCTGTCGCCGTGTGCTCCCAGCGGGGGACGAGCCCCCGCCCTACGGGGCAGCGCCCCCGCATCCACACGTCCAGGCGCGGCTGCTCAGGCGAACAGCCCATCGAGCCGGCGCTGGATGTCCTCCTCGACCTTCTGCCGCATGGAGCCGGGGACCAGCATGGGGAACTTGAGGTCCACCACCACCTCGCCGTCCCGCACCTGGTAGCTGCCGCTGATCCCCATCCTGGAGACCTTGCCGCTGCGGGCCGCGCCGTCCTTGCGGTAGTCGAGGGAGAGCTTCTCGGCCACGCGGGCCATGACCACGTCGACGCGCTCGAAGATCTCGGCGGCGCTCTTGCCGGGGTACTTGCGCGTGATCTGGGACATGGGCGGCTCCTCGGGTGTCGCGCCTCAGGCGCGCGCGTAGCGGGTGGGGTCGGGGACCCCCGCCTCCTCGAAGCCGCGGCGGCGCAGGCGGCAGGCGTCGCAGCGGCCGCAGGCGCGGCCCCGCGCCGGGTCGTAGCAGGAGAGGGTGAGGGCGTAGGGGACGCCCAGGCGCGTCCCGAGCCGGACGATGCCGGCCTTGGACAGCCGGAGCAGCGGGGCGTGGACGCTGAAGCGGCGCCCCTCCACGCCGGCCCGGGTGGCGAGGCGCGCCAGCCGCGCGAAGGCGGCCAGGAAGGCGGGGCGGCAGTCGGGGTAGCCGGAGTAGTCGATGGCGTTCACGCCGATGAAGAGGTCGCCGGCGCCGAGCGTCTCCGCGAGGGCCAGGGCCAGCCCCAGCAGCACCGTGTTGCGGGCCGGGACGTAGGTGACGGGGATGGAGGCGCCCCCTCGCCCGAGGGGCCGGTCCTTGGGCACGGAGACGGCGCGATCGGTGAGGGCCGAGCCGCCGAAGGCGGAGAGCTCCACCCGCACCACCCGGTGGCTCTTCGCCCCCAGGGCCCGGGCCAGCCGCCGGGCCCGGCCCAGCTCGCCCCGGTGGCGCTGCCCGTAGTCCACCGAAAGGGCGTGGGCCTCGAAGCCGCGCGAGCGGGCCACCGCCAGGCAGGTCGCCGAGTCGAGGCCGCCCGAGAGGAGCACCACCGCCCTGCGCGCCCTGGCCATGTCCCCGATCTAGCCCCCGTCGGTGGCCGTGCCCACGAGGCCGTAGCGGACGTCGCAGGGCAGCGAGCAGCCGCACACGCCGCCGTCGGCGGTTCCGCCGTCGAGCAGGGACGGGTCCTCGGGGGAGATCGTGTCGACGAGCTCGCCCGAGAAGGACACCGGGACGCCGCCGTCGCGCTGCAGGTCGCCCGCGACCCGTTCCACCACCGCCAGGGCGCAGGAGCCGCAGCTTGGGGTGCCGCCGCCGAGGTCGGTGACGCTCACGTCGAGCCGATCGCCTTGCAGGGTGCCGAGCCACTGCCGGGCGTGGGGCGTGGTCCGGCACAGGGCGGCCCCGCCGTCGGTGCTGACGCGGATCTCGGCGGTGAAGGCCAGCGACGGCTTCACCTGGTTGGGATCCCCGGCGAAGGGGCAGGTCGAGCCGGACGGCGCCGGGCCGCCGTCGGGCGGCGTGGCGAAGGAGAAGAAGGCCACCGCATTCCCCGGGCACGGCTCGGCGGGGGAGCTGGAGTAGACCTCGCAGCCGGCGAGGCCGGCGGCGAGCAGCATGGGGGCGAGGCGCACCGGGCCAAGGATAGCGGCCATTCCGCTTTCCGACTAGCACGCCGGAGCCCTCGGTCCGCGTGCGAGCGAAGGTCCAGCCGGATGAGGCTGGACCGGAGCGAGCGGGGGAGGAGGTGGGCTCCGCCCGCCGACGGGCGAAGGCGAAGCCGAAGCAATCCGACACTCCGGGGGGGCAGCATCCCCCCGGCACGACGACGACGAGCCCCCGCCCTACAGCACCGCCTGGCGCAGCTCGAGGTACAGGTCGGAGAGGGCGAAGAGGGCCAGGTCCCTGAGGTCGGCCAGCTCCAGGGCCCGCGCCGGCTCGAGCCCGGCGGCGGCGGGGACGGTCCCGGCCAGGACGGTGAGCGCGCCGTGCGCGTCGCCGGCGTACAGCAGCGCCACCCGGGCGGCGCTGCGCTGCAGGGCGGCGCTGAAGGCGCGCGAGTCGAAGTCGCGCAGCTCCTGGGCGCTGGACGGGCCGAGCGGCCCGGCCCAGGAGCGGACCTCGGCCGGAACCGAGCCGGCCAGGGCCTGGAGGAAGGCGCCGGCTCGCGGCGGCGGCAGCCCCAGCGGCGGCGGCTCCCCCCCGGCGAAGCGGCTCGCCAGCTCGGCCAGGATGAGGACGTCCCGGGGCGCGAACTTCCCGAGCAGCGACCAGCCCTGGGCGCAAAGGCAGAGGGCCCGCGCCAGGAGGAAGGCCAGCGCCCCGGGGCCGAGCGAGAGCGCCTCGCTGCCCACGATGAGCGAGGGCGGCTGCGTGTTCTCCAGCGCCGTCCGGATCCCGCCCCGCGGGTCGAGGAACACCGCCACCGGCCTCACCTCCAGGGCGCGGGCGGCGGCCTCGACCCGGCCCAGGAGCCCGGGGGCGCTGGCGGGGCCGGCCCGGTCTCCCGGGCCGACGCCGCGGCGGGCCAGGTCGGCGGGGAACAGCGACTCGAGCCAGGGGGCGAGAAGCGACAGCAGACGCCCCACCGCCCCCTCGGCCCCGGGCACGGACACCCGGCTGCGGACCTCAGGCGGGACGCGCGCCGCCAGCGGCGGCGCCTCCGGCGCGGGGAGGCCGGGCGAGAGGAAGCGCGCCAGGCCCTCGGCCACCCGGGCCCGCTCCAAGAGCCGCGCCGCGCCGGCGGGGTCGGGGTCGCCCGCGGCCAGCTGGCGGCACAGGGAGGCCGCGGCCGAAAGCGCGTCCGCGTCGGCCGGGTCGCGCCGGGCCTGCTCCAGGAGGTCGTCCAGGGTCGGCCGGGCCGCCTCCTCCCGTCGGGCGCGGAGGGCGGAAAGCTCCTGGCGGACCGAGTCGTCCTCGGGCAGGAGCGAGGCCGCCTTCTCCAGCAGGGCCGCGGCCCGGTCCAGGTCGCCCAGGCGGTCGCGCACCGCCAGCGCGCACTCCCGGTAGCGCTGGGCAGCGGCGCCCGGGTCGGCGGCGGCCACCGCGTCGGCGTAGTGCTCGGAGAGCTCCACCGCCTCCTCCAGGTGCCCCAGGGCCTCGGCGGCCCAGGCCAGGTCGGCGGCGATCTGGAGGTCGGCGGGGTCGAGGGCCCGCGCCTCGCGGAGCAGCTGGTAGGCGGCCTCGATCTCCCCGGCCTCGCCCAGGGCCCGTGCCCGGGCGTGGAGCCGGTGGGCCGGGTCGCCGGGCTCGGGAACGGCCAGCGGCTCGGCTCCGGCGCCCTCGAAGGCCGAGGCCAGGTCGATGGGCGGCAGATCGGCGATCTCGCCCGGCGCCAGGCTCGCCTCGGCCGGCGGGCCGGGGGGCCCGGCCGGCGCCTCGCCGAGCTCGAGGGGTGGCGGCTCGGGCGACGGCTCCCCGGCCAGGGCCAGCTCCAGCTCGGTGGGCTCGAGCGGCGGCGAAGGCACCTCGCCGAGGTCCATCCCGGGGGCCGGCCCCAGGTCGGTGAGCTCGAGCGGCTCCGGTTGGGGCAGGGCGCCGAGCGCCTCGGCGAGGTCGAGGGGCGTGGGCGGCTCGGCCAGGGGCACCTCCGCCGCC
>DASRTO010000530.1:0-4182 GCA_035655915.1 Anaeromyxobacteraceae bacterium | reverse complement strand
GAGGCCGACGCGCGGTATCTCGACGCCGCTCTGGAGGTGAATCGTAGACCCGATGGTCAGGCGGCACCTCCCGGTGGCACGACCGCGACCTTCCCGCTCACGCGCTGGCTCTCGACGCGACGGTGCGCCTCCGCCAGCTGGTTCCAGGAATACGTCTTCTCGACGATCGGACGGACCTTGCCCTGCTCGATCATCTTCGCGAGCCCCTCGAGGATCGCCCCCGAGGTCGAGACGAACATGATGACCGTTCGGCGCGACGAGAGGCGGTTGCGCAGCTTCATCCACGCGGCCTGCGGCGGGATGCCAGTCAGCGTGACGACGACGCCGCCTGGCCGGAGCAAGCACGGCGCCGAGCGCCTTGGCGATCTGGATGGCGTACGTGCCGACGCCGCCCGCTCCGCCGTTGATGAAGACGCGCATCCCCGGCTCGAGCGGCGCATGGACTGGCGCTCTCGGGCGTTCGGCCCGTCAGCGACTTGACCCGGCCCTCGTTGAACGCGCGCGTCATCTCGACGTAGAGGTTGGGGTCTCGGCGCCGGCGGCCTGGAGCTCGGCGAGCTTGCTCTCGGAGCGGCCGAGGGCACGGGCCTTCTCGCCCGTCTTCAAGAGCGCCTTGGTGATTTCCTTGCCGGTGTGCCCGGTCGCGCCCATCACGGCGATCATCTCGGCCTCCTCACTCCTGCGTCACGGCGGCGGCGGCACGCCCACCGGCCTGGTCTGCGGTGCCGTGCGCTTCGATCACCCGGCCGCGCATCAGCTGGTCGGGCTACTGCCGAGGGTCATCCACGTCGAAGCCGCCACCTCGCCGCACCTTGCCATGGCCGACTGGATGCAGAGCACGCTCCGGCTCATGGCGGTGGAGGCCAAGGAGCTCCGGCCCGGCGGCGAGACCGTCATCACGCGGCTCGCGGATGCAGTACGTCACACGGTGGCGCATGCACCTCGCGCTGACCTGGCTCAAGGAGGACGACGCGGCCCTCGGCGAGATGGCGGCCCGCCTCGGCTATCGGTCGGAGGCCCGTTCAGCCGGGCGTTCAAGCGCTTCATGGGCGCCTCCCCGGGGGCGGCGAGGCGGAGCGGCGACGCGGCTCGTTCGGCGCAGGCGCCGTCGTGACGATCGACGCCGCCTGGCACCGGCGGCGTCCCTCGCGGCCGCCTTCCGCGTGGCCGCCATCGCGGCGGCCTCTTCCCTTCCCCGCGGCTTCGGGTCCTCGACTCCGCGCGATTTCGCTTCGACCCGCCGGGTCGATTCCCCTTCCATCAGATCGGACAGCCTCCCGGGCCCCGGTACGTGTGGCCTCGAGAGCATGTCTTCCAGCCGCCCCGATTCGCCTTCGGCATCGGAGGCGGAGTCTACCGCACGCCATGCCGCGGCCGTCCCCCCGGGCGCGCCGCGCCGCTCCCCTCCGGCGCGGGCGCCGGCCCTTCCTCGGCCCTCAGGCCAGGGGGGCCTCGGCCCGGTAGGCCTCCGCCAGCGCGTCGATGACCACGCGGATGCGGGGCACGAGCCGCAGGTCCGGATGGACCACCAGCCAGCCGGTGCCCCGGGCCACTGCCGGCGAGAGCCGGCGCAGGAGCGGGAAGATCCGCGCCGCCCGCACCGGGAGCACACCCAGTCCGAGCCCGGCGGCGATGGCGGCGCCGGTGACCTGCATGCTGGGCGCCGAGAGCGCCACGGTTGCCCCTCGAAACGCCCTGGCGCACCACGCGGAAGCCGGATGGCGCCCGGAGTAGGCCACCACCTCGTGGCCGGAGAGGTCGTCGGGACTCGCGGGCTCCCCGCGGCGGCGCAGGTAGGCGTCCGTCCCGTAGAGCGAGAACGGCTCGTCGCCCAACCGTCGCGCCGACACCGCCCGGGGCCTCGGGCGCGCCCCCTGCGGCCCGAAGCGGAGCGCCAGGTCGGCCTCGCGCCTGAGCAGGTCCGACTCGGCGCTGGAGAGCGCCAGCTCCACCCGGATCCCGGGGTACCGCTCGCGGACCCGCGGCAGGGCGCCGACCAGGAAGGCGCAGGCGAAGAGCTCGGTGGTCGCGATGCGGACCACGCCCTCCAGATCGCGGTCCCTCGCCGTGGCCCGGAGGGCGAAGTCGCCGGCGCTCCGCTCCATGGCGGTCGCCGCCTCGAGGAGCGCCCTTCCATCCGCGGTGAGGCGCAGCCCGTCCGGGGTCCGATCGAACAGGCGCAGCCCCAGCGACGCCTCCAGCGCTGCCAGCCGGCGCCCGCACGTCGGCTGCGTCACCCCGAGCGGGCCCGCCGCCGCGGACAAGCTGCCGGCCCGGTGGATGGCGAGGAAGAAGCGGACGTCGTCCCAGCTCGGGATGGCGGGGAGGTGAGCCTGGCGGCCGGGGCGCACGCGCATGTCGGGTCGAAGCCCTCGCGCCATGCATTCTTGCATAGGGCCTGGTCGAATTCGAAGGGTGCCGGGGCGCGACCAGGGCACTACCCTCGTGGCGAGACGAGGAGGCTGCCATGGCCCAGGCTACCCTTGCGATGCGCGCCACGGCGGGCGAGGCCGCCGCCGGCCCCCGCCCCGGTGTCCGATGGCGCCTCTGGAGCGCCGCCCTGGGCGCCGCTCTCTGGCTCGCCGCCCCCTTCGCCCCATGGGGCTCGCCGCCGGCGTGGCTGTCGCTGGAACACCTCTTCGCCTTCCTGCCACTGGTGGCGGCGCCGCTGGCCCTCCAGCTCCTGGCGGAGCTCCTCGAGGAGGGAACCTCCGGGCCGCCCCTCCATCGCCTGGCCCGGCGCGCCCAGCCGGCGGCGGCCGCCCTGGCGCTGGCCTCCTTGTTCATGGCGCCGGGCGTCCCGGCCGCTGCGCTCGCCGCCTCATGGCTGGCGGTGGCGCTCCTCGTCGCCGTCGGCGGGGTGCCGCGCGTCCCGCGAGGCGGCGCCCATCTCTCGAGCGCGAGCCTGCTGGCCGCCCACCTGTTCCTGCCGGTGGGTGCCGCGTGGCTCCTGCTCTCCCGGCTCGGCGTCGGGCCGCGGAGCCTGGCGCCGACCACGGTCTTCCTGGCGGCGCTGCACTTCCACTTCAGCGGCTTCACCCTGCAGCTCCTCGCCGCCGCCACCGGGCGCCGGCTGCCCGACCGCCGGCCCTGGCTGGCGAGGCTCCACCGCGGCCTGGCGGCCGCCGCCATCGCCGGGATTCCGCTCATCGCCGCCGGCAACCTCCTGCCCTCGCGGCCGCTGAAGCTCCTCGGGGTGGCCGCCATGGTCCTCAGCGCCCTGGCGCTCGCCGTCACGTCGGCCGCCGTGGCGCTGGAGGCGCGCCAACGGGCGGCCCGGGCCTTGCTGCTCGCCTCGGCGGCCTCGCTGCTGGCCGGCATGGTCCTGGCCGGCCTCTACGGTGCGGCGGAGCTCGCAGGCCATGTCCTGCTCGGGGTGCCGGCAATGGCCGCCACCCACGGGCTCATCAACGCCCTCGGCTTCACCCTGTGCGGCCTGCTGGGCCATGGCCGCCTGCAGGCGGAGGCAGCGCGGTAGGCCTTCGGGGCCTCGTGCACGCCCGAGGCCTCGTCAGCCGGCCACCGCGCCTCAGGGCCGTACCCGGTTGCCACGATCCCGTGGGGCGGGGCCTTGCGCCGTCGCCGTGTGCTCCCGGCGGGGGACGAGCCCCCGCCCTGGTATGGAACGACCTGTCAACTACAGTGACCTGTGTGCGTTTCCTTTCTTCGGTGAAGCGGACCAGGCAGCAGCCGAGGAGCTCTGTGTCGACGGTTGATCACTCTGGTATTCGCGCGTGGGTCGTGGGGACCTGCGCATAATCGTGATTCGTCGGGAGCTGCGTCGGACTACGGGCGCGAGTCGGGGCTCGAGGCCCCGTCGCAAGGGCGGGACGACGGTGCTCCTTTCCGTGAGCGTCTCGACCACTGCCTGCTCCGCTCCACCGCGTGGTGCAGTTAGGGTTAGGCTGCCAGCTTCCTCGTCTCGGTGAACGGCTTCTCGATCTCGCGGCCGATGGCCCACATGAAGCCCAGGAGCTCCCGGGCCACCGCCGTGGCCGCCTTCTGCGGCGGCTTGCCGTGCCCCAGGAGCCGCCGGAAGCGGCTCGAGAGCCGCACCTGGGCGCTCCAGGAGATCTCCTTCACCCGCTCGGTCTGGTCTCGCTGCCGGGCTCGCAGCTTCTCCGCGACCTTGGGCGGATGGCGGTAGTGCCAGGCAGCCTCCACCAGGATGCGCCGCAGGTG
>DASRTO010000529.1:0-3169 GCA_035655915.1 Anaeromyxobacteraceae bacterium | reverse complement strand
GAGCCTCGTCGGGTAGAAGTAGTCGGAGTCGAACCAACCGCGATCGCGGTAATAGACGTAGTCCGGCCGGTCCTCGGCGAGCTCCAGCCTCATGCTGGTGCGGGCCGTCCTGAACCCGAAGAGCTGGAGCAGCGACGGCTCGGGGAACGGCTGCCCCGTGAGCCGCTCGTGGAATCTCCGGACGTGACGGGCCAGGACCTCGTCCATCCTCCGGCGCTCCTGGTCCAGAATCGGCTGGTGCGCCGTGTCGGGGTTGTTCCTGCAGACGATGCGGCTGCCCTTCACGACGTTGAAGCCCAGCCCGCCGGCGACGAAATCGAGGTACCTCACTACCGTCCTGCCCCCGAACAGCCCCTCGACGACGATCGAGGTGCAGGCCTTCCCGTGGAAGCGCGGCCGGTGCAGCGCGAAGCCGAGCCGGTCGAGGAAGGCTTTCATGTGCCCGGAGACCTGGAACGAGTAGACCGGCGAGGCCAGCACCACGCCGTCGGAACGGGCCATCTTCTCGATGAGCAGGTCCCGGTCGTCGTGGAGCGGGCAGAACTCCTCGCCCCGGATGAAGCAGGCCTTGCAGCCGCGGCACAGGCCGATGTGGTGGTCGCTCAGGAACACCAGCTCGCTCCGGACGTCGCCGAGCGACTCCAGGCCCTCCAGGAACTGGCGCGTGGCGCGATGGGTCACCCCCTGCTGGCGCGCGCTGCCGACGAACGCAGTCACCGTCTTCATGAGACCCCTTTCCCGGGACGTGTTCCTGGCCGCCGATCCCGGGGCCAGCGGCGGACGAGGCTCATCTCGCGCCTCCGGCCAGGCCGGCGCACCAGGCGGCGGTCTCCTCCAGCACCCGCCGCACCGCCTGGTTGGCCGCCACCACCCCGCCGTAGGCGTCCTCGGAGGGGGCGGCCTCCACCGCCTCCAGCTCGCGGGTCCCCAGCACCCGCCCGGCCCCGAGGTCGCTGAGCTGCGCCCGCAGGGTGAAGCGCACCCGGCTCGGTCTCTCGGTGAACTCCTGCTGCAAGCGGACCACCTCGGTCTCCAGCCGGAGCCCGGCGGCCACGCCCCCCGGCGCGGCCACCACCGCCTGGAAGCGTCCGGTGCGCTCCAGGGCCTGCACCAGCAGCGGCCCGATCATCCGGGCCGGCGGCTCCACCCAGTCGGCCCGGGCGTAGTGGCGCAGCTCGTGCTCCTTGCGCACATAGACGAGCCGCGCCGAGTCGAACCCCGGGGCGGCCCGCGGCGCGGCCACGGCCAGCGCCGGCGCCGGGCCCGGCGCCGGGGCCGGCCCGAGGTCGACGTCGAGCCGGTAGAGGTCCAGCGCCTCGGGCTTCGGGGCTCCCAGCGAGACGCATGCGCCGAGGAGGAGCGGGAGGGCCGCCAGGGCGGGCCGGCCGGGAGGTCTCGTGCCGGTTCGCATGTCACTCCCCCGGGCCGGGCGCCACCGCCGGCCTTCCCATGAGAAGCGCGTTGGGGTTCCGCTCCAGCTCGGCCCCGACGCGGTGGAGGGCCGCGGCCGCGTCCCGCATCTCGGCCGCCAGCCGCTCCAGCTCGGGGAGCGACTCTCCGCTGAAGCGGCGCGCCCCGGCGCCGGCGCTCTCCACCGCGCCGCGGGCGCCGTCGAAGGCGGCCCGGGCCGAGTCCCCGGCCCTGGCCATCTGGTCGGCCATCCTCTCCACCGCCTCGGCGCTCCGCTCGATCCGCTTCACCATCCCGGGGAAGTCGGCGCTGGCCTTGGCGGTGTTCTCGGCGGTGCGGGCGGCGGCGGCCAGCGCCGCGTCCACGTCGCCCGAGCGCCGGGCCAGGGCCCGGGTCATCGCCCGCAGGTCGGAGACCACCCCGCGCATCTCGGCCCGGGTGCGGTCGTCGAGCACGTCGTTGACGCGGTTGGCGGTCCGGTCCAGGCTGGCCAGGAGGGTGCTGGCGGCGGTGTCCAGCCGGCGCAGCAGCGAGGGGCCGGTGCGGATGACCGGGTAGCGCTCCCCGGGCTTCGGCTGGAGCCTCGGCGAGTCGCGGCTGCCCCCGCCCAGCTCCAGATAGGCGATCCCGGTGAGCCCCTGCACCCCCAGCACCGCCACCGTGTCCTCCTTCACCGGCACCGCCGCCTCGATGTCCAGCACCACCTTCACCCGCTCCGAGTCGGCGGCGTCGAGCCCGATCTCCCGCACCAGCCCGACCTCCACCCCCCGGTACTTGACGGGCGCGTGCACCGACAGCCCCGACACCGACTCGTCGAACCAGGCCAGGTAGGTGCGGTACTCCTTCCGGGCCGCCCCGCCCGAGCCGAGCCACAGGAGGCCGGCCACGCCGGCGGCCCCGAGGAGGAGCACGAAGGCCCCCACCACCACGTAGCTCACTTTCCTTTCCATGCCTGCTCCCAGGCGGCGCGCCCGCGCGGCCCGTAGAAGTACTCCCGGACCAGCGGGTGCTCCGAGTGCGACAGCTCCGGCATCGTCCCCACCCCCACCACCCGCCCCTCGACCATGAAGGCAACCCGGTCGGCCACGCGCCAGAGCAGATCGAGGTCATGGCTCACCACCACCACGGTGAGCCCCAGGAGCTCCCTGAGATGGCGCACCAGCTCGTCGAAGCCGCTGGCGCTGAGCGGGTCCAGGCCGGCGGTGGGCTCGTCGAGAAACAGCAGCTCCGGGTCGAGGGCGATGGCCCGTGCCAGGGCGGCGCGCTTGCGCATGCCGCCCGAGAGCTCCGCCGGGTACTTGGCGCCGGCGTCGGCGGGCAGCCCGGCCAGGGCGATCTTGAGGGCGGCGATCTCCGCGATGAGGCGGGCGCCGAGCCGGGTGTGCTCCCTGAGCGGCACCCCCACGTTCTCGGCCACGGTGAGGGCCCCGAAGAGGGCCCCGCGCTCGAACATCACCCCCACCCGGCGCAGGAGCGATAGCGCCGCTTCGCCGCCGAGCCTCGTCACCTCCTCGCCGAGGACGCGGATCGAGCCCCGCTCCGGCCGCTGCAGCATGATGATCTCGCGCAGCAGGGTGGACTTGCCGCAGCCGCTCGCGCCCGCCAGCGCGAAGACCTCGCCGCGCCGGACCTCGAGGCTCACGCCGTCGTGGACCACCGACTCGCCGAAGCGGGTGTGGACGTCGCGGACCTCGAGCGGCGCCGCCGACTCCGCCTCGATGGCTCGCGCCCCCGTCATCAGAGCCCCAGCCGGCTGAAG
>DASRTO010000528.1:0-1797 GCA_035655915.1 Anaeromyxobacteraceae bacterium | reverse complement strand
TGGAGGCCATCGACCGGCCCTACGGCATGGTGCTGGTCACCGGCCCCACCGGCTCGGGCAAGACCACCACCCTCTACTCGGCGCTCTCCAAGCTCAACGAGGTGTCCTGGAACATCTCCACCGCCGAGGACCCGGTGGAGTTCAACTTCTTCGGGATCAACCAGGTGCAGATGCACGAGGACATCGGCCTCAACTTCGCCGCCGCCCTCCGCTCCTTCCTGCGCCAGGACCCGGACATCATCATGGTCGGCGAGATCCGGGACTTCGAGACCGCCGAGATCGGCGTCAAGGCCGCCCTGACCGGCCACCTGGTGCTCTCCACCCTGCACACCAACGACGCGCCGGGCACGGTGTCGCGCCTGCTCAACATGGGCATCGAGCCCTTCCTGGTGACCGCCTCGCTGAACGCCATCGTGGCCCAGCGCCTGTGTCGCCGGCTGTGCCAGGAGTGCAAGAAGCCGGCGGTGGTGGAGGAGCAGGTGCTGCTCGACGCCGGCTTCCCCGCCGAGGAGCTGGGCAGCTTCCAGGCCTTCGAGCCGGGCGGCTGCAAGACCTGCAACGACCGGGGCTACAAGGGGCGGGTGGCGGTCTACGAGGTCATGCCGCTGTGGGACCCGCTCAAGGAGCTGGTGATCAACGGCTCCTCCACCGCCGAGCTGAAGCAGGAGGCCATCCGCCTGGGCTTCCGCACGCTGCGGATGAGCGCCCTCAACAAGGTCAAGGTGGGCATGACCAGCCTGGCCGAGGCCATCGGCAACACCGCGCCGGACCGGTTCTAGACATGGCAAACCTGCATCAGCTCCTCAAGGCCATGGTGGAGAAGGGGGCCTCCGACCTCCACATCACCACCGGCTCCCCGCCCCAGCTCCGCATCGACGGCAAGCTGGTGCCGCTCAAGACCGCGCCCCTCACCCCGGTGGAGACCAAGCAGCTCTGCTACTCGATCCTCACCGACGCCCAGAAGCACAAGTTCGAGGAGGAGAGCGAGCTCGACCTCTCCTTCGGGGTCAAGGCCCTGTCCCGCTTCCGGGCCAACGTCTTCCTGCAGCGCGGGGCGGTGGCCGGCGCCTTCCGCACCATCCCCTTCAAGATCCTGACCTTCCAGGAGCTGGGGCTGCCGCCCATCGTGGCCGAGCTGGCCAAGAAGCCGCGCGGCCTGGTGCTGGTCACCGGGCCCACCGGCTCGGGCAAGTCCACCACGCTCGCCTCCATCATCGACAAGATCAACACCGAGCGTCACGAGCACATCATCACCATCGAGGACCCCATCGAGTACCTGCACCCCCACAAGAACTGCCTGGTGAACCAGCGCGAGGTGGGGGCCGACACCCAGTCCTTCAAGCGCGCGCTCAAGTACATCCTGCGCCAGGACCCGGACGTGGTGCTGGTGGGCGAGATGCGGGATCTGGAGACCATCGAGTCGGCGCTGGTCATCTCCGAGACCGGCCACCTGGCCTTCGCCACCCTGCACACCAACAGCTGCGTGCAGACCATCAACCGCATCCTGGACGTCTTCCCCCCCTACCAGCAACCTCAAGTCAGGGCCCAGCTCTCCTTCGTGCTGGAGGGGGTACTGACCCAGAACCTGCTCTCCAAGGCCACCGGCCCGGGCCGGGTGCTGGCGATCGAGGTGATGGTGCCCAACCCCGCCATCCGCAACCTCATCCGCGAGGACAAGGTTCACCAGATCTACTCGCAGATGCAGGTGGGCCAGTCCAAGTTCGGCATGCAGACCTTCAACCAGAGCCTGGCCGCTCTGTACGTCAAGCGCCTCATCACCATGGACGAGGCCATCGG
>DASRTO010000527.1:0-7145 GCA_035655915.1 Anaeromyxobacteraceae bacterium | reverse complement strand
CCGCTCGGCGGCGAGGTGCCGGTCGAGCAGGCCCAGGGCCAGCAGCAGGAGCGGGGTCCCCAACAGGAAGGGCAGGAAGCCGTAGAAGAGGTTGGTCGAGAAGACCAGCGGCACCGCCAGGACCGCCCAGCGCGGATCGCGCCCCAGGGAGCGGAGCAGGAAGCCGGCGGCAAGCGGCAGGCCGGCGGCGTAGCCGGAGAGGACGAGCTTCCCGGCCACCTCCGGCGAGAAGAGCTTCTGCAGCAGCCACATCGCCCCGGAGAAGGTCCAGTACGGCACCGGCCACGGGTCCACCTCCAGGTAATGCGCGAACGGGCTCGCCGGATCGCCCGCCCGCGCCACGGCCACCGCCAGGCCCAGGTGCTGCGGCAGGTCGAGCAGGGGCAGGAACCTGGCGGCCCAGAAGGGCGCCACCGCGGCGGCGAGGAGCAGCGCGCCGGCGACGCGCTCGGCCGCGCGCCAGCCGCGATGCGGGGCCGGGTCGGTCACCGCGCGAGTCTACCGGAAGGCCCGCCTGACCGGCCCAGGTGATCTCGGGCCGGCCCGGGCCGGATGGCGATCACCCACTTCTTCAACCCCCGCACCTGGTGCCGCCCGCGGGGGGCCGTGGGGCCGAGGCCGTGGCGCCGTCCTGCCGGCCCGGGCTAGACTCGCGCCTCCCGGAGTAGCCCATGACGAGAACCGACCGCTCCCACCGACTCGCCGCCCGGCGGCTCGCCGCCGCGGCCGGGCTCGCCGCCGCCGCCCTGGCGGGCGGGCAGCAACCACCCGCCGCACAGCAGGGCGCACCTCCCGCCCAGGGCGCGCCGTCGTCGCAGCAGGCCGCGCCCGCGGCTCAGCCGCAGACCCTGGACTCCATCCTGGGTGTAATCGTCTTCCCCGCCAAGAACCAGACCCGCGAGCAGCTGACGCAGGACGAGTTCGAGTGCTTCACGTGGTCGAAGCAGCAGACCGGCGTCGACCCGATGGCCCCTCCGCCTCAGGTGGACGCGCAGGCCGCCGCCGCGGCCGCGCCCAAGGGGGCCGTGGCGAAGGGTGCCGCCAAGGGAGCCGTGGTCGGCGCCATCTTCGGCCACCGCCCGGGCTCGGCCGCCGTGGGTGCCGCGGCCGGCGCCGCGGGCGGCGCCGCCAAGCAAGGCCAGATCGACCAGGCGGCCGTGAAGCAGGCCGAGGCGCAGGCCGCCGCCCAGCACCGGGCGCGCCTCGACACCTTCAAACGGGGCTACTCCGCCTGCCTGGAGGGCAAGGGATACACCGTCAGGTAGCGCCGCCGCTCGCCCCCGATCCCGGCGCCACAAGGAGGCTCACCTCGTGCCGCGCACCACGCTCATGGCGGCGCTCGCCGTCCTCGTCCCGGCCACCGTCCCCCTCGCGGCGGCTCACGCCGCGGCCGTGGCCCCTACCGGAGCGGCGGCGACGGCCGAGCCCGTCCCGTCCCTCCCCTTCGAGAAGTACCGCCTCCCCAACGGCCTCACCGTGATCCTCCACGTGGATCGCCGCCTTCCCCTGACGGCGGTGGACGTCTGGTACCACGTGGGCGCCTGGCACGAGCCCGCAGGGCGCTCCGGCTTCGCCCACCTCTTCGAGCACATGATGTTCCAGGGCTCGCGCGACGTGGCCAAGGAACAGCACTCCCGTATCCTGGAGCGGGCCGGCGGCACCATCATCAACGGCTCCACCAACTTCGACCGGACCAACTACTTCGAGACCGTCCCCCGCAACTATCTGGAGACCGCGCTCTGGCTGGAGAGCGACCGCATGGGCTTCCTGCTGGACGCCATGACCCAGGAGAAGCTCGACAATCAGCGCGAGGTGGTGAAGAACGAGCGGCGCCAGACGCGGGAGACCGCCCCCTACGGGCTCGCCGAGGAGAAGCTCTGGCACGTGCTCTTCCCCGAGGGTCACCCCTACCACGGCGCCATCATCGGCTCGATGGCCGACCTCTCGGCGGCGACGCTGGAGGACGTGAAGGGCTTCTTCCGCGAGTGGTACGCCCCCTCCGACGCCACCCTGGCCATCGCCGGCGACTTCGAGCCGGCCGAGGCGAAGCGGCTGGTGGAACGGTACTTCGGCACCCTGCCGGCGCGGCAGCGGCCCTCGGCGGCGAGCCACCCGCCCGTCCGGCTCCAGGGAGAGGTGGTGCTGCGGGAGCGGGAGACGGTGGCCACCCTGCCCCGGCTCTCGGTGGCCTGGCACACCCCGGCCTCCTTCGCGTCCGGCGACGAGCTGGCCGACGTCCTCTCGGCGGTCCTCTCCGAGGGGCGTTCCAGCCGGCTGCAGCGCCGGCTCATGCACCACCGGCAGATCGCGCAGAGCGTGGCCGCCTACCAGCAGAGCATGGGCGCCCAGTCGGTGTTCCAGATCGACGTGGTGGCGCGGCCCGGAGTGACCACCGGCCGGCTGCTGGCCGAGGTGGACGCGGTCCTGGCGGAGGTGCGGGCCGGGGCCGTCACCGCCCACGAGGTGAGGCGCGCCGTGAACAAGGTCGAGACCCAGCTCATGAAGAGCCTGGAGCGGCTGGGCGGCTACCGCGGCCGCACCGAGCTGCTCCAGACCTACGACCACTTCCTGGGCGATCCCGGAGGGCTCCCGCGCGACCTGGCGCGGTACCGGGCGGTGACGCCGGCGGCGCTGGCCGCCTTCGCCCGGGACTGGCTGCCCCCCGATCGCCGCGCCGTGCTCCACGCCGTGCCCGACGGGAAGGAGGGGACCTAGCCATGCGCCGAGCAGCCCTGGTAGCGCTCCCCGCCCTCATGGCCGCCTGCGCCACCGCACCGGCCCCGGCCGTGGCGCCGGCCCCGGCTGCCGCGGCGCCGCCCGACCCCGAGGCCTGGCGGGCCAATCCGCCGGTCCCGGGGCCGGCGGTCCCGCCGCGGGCACCCGAGTTCCAGCGCGCCCTTCTCGGCAACGGCCTCGCCGTCTACGTGAGCGAGCAGCCGTCGATGCCGCTCACCACCGTGTCGGTGGCCTTCCGCGCCGGCTCGGGCGCCGACCCGGCCGGCAAGGCCGGGCTCGCCGATCTCACCTGGCGCCTGCTCCTCGAGGGGGCCGGGAAGCGGGACGCCCTGCAGCTCGCCGACGCCTTCGGCGAGCTGGGCGCCTCGCCGGCGGTCTCGGTGGATCGCGACGGCGCCGCCATCTCGGTGACGGTGCTGCCGCGCCACGCCGAGGCGGCCCTGGCCCTGCTGGCGGAGGTGGTCACCCGGCCGCGCCTCGCCGCGGCCGATTTCGAGCGGCGACGGCGGCAGCAGCTGGCCGACCTGGCGGCCCTGGTGGGCGAGCCCCGTTTCCTGGCCGGCTGGGCCCTGGCCGAGGCGACGTACGGCGCCGGACACCCCTACGGCCACCCCCTGTCCGGCCTGCCGGCCGCGGTGGCGAGCCTCACCCTCGCCGACGCCCGCCGCTTCCACCGGGAGAACGCCGGCCCGCGGACCGCGGGGGTGATCGCCACTGGCCCGGTGACCCTGGAGCAGGCGCGGGCCTGGGGCGCCAGGTACCTCGGCCCCTGGCGATCCCCGGCGCGGCCGCCGGCGCCGCCGCCGGCCGCCCTGGCCTCGCCGCGCCGCGAGGTGGCGCTCGTTCCCAAGCCCGGCCTGGGCCAGACGGTCATCGCCACGGGGCGCCCGGCCCTGCCCGCGGGCGACCCGGACCTCGAGGCGTTGCTCGTCGCCAACGAGGTCTTCGGCGGCGCCTTCTCCAGCCGGCTCAACATGAACCTCCGCGAGCAGCGCGGCTACACCTACGGCGCCCACTCCCGCGTGGAGGCCCTGCGGGGCGCCGGGTTGCTCGCCGCCAGCACCTCGGTGCGCGCCGACGTCACCGGCGAGGCGCTGTCGCAGACGATGCTCGAGATGCGCGGCCTCTCCGGGCGCCCCATCGGCGAGCAGGAGATGGCCGACGCGCGCGACGGGCTCATGCAGCGCATGCCCGGCACCTTCGAGACCGCGGAGCGGCTGGCCTCCGCCGCGGCGGCGCTCCACTGGCGCGACCTGCCGCTCGATCACTTCGCGCGGCGGGTGGAGCGCTTGCGGACCCTGCCGCTCCCGGCGGTGCGCTCGGCGGCCGCCCGCTGGTTCCAGGAGGGCTCGATGCAGGTGGTGCTGGTGGGCGACCCGGTGGTGGCCGGGCGCCAGATCCCCGACCTCGGGATCGGCGACCTGGCCGTGCGGACGCCACCGGAGCCGCCGGTGCCCCAGGCGCCGGGCCGGGGCGCCAGCGTCGGGCGAAACCGCTAAGAGAGCTAGCGGCGCGTCTTCCTCCCCGGGCGCCGGGCGGCCCTGCGAGCGCCCTTGCGGGCCGGCTTCCGAGTCACCCGGCGCACGCGGCGCGCCGCCTTGCGGGCGGGCTTCCGCGCCCCCCGGCGTGCCGGCTTCCGAGCCGCCTTGCGGGCCTTCTTCACCATGCGCTTGGCGGCGGCGCGCGCCTTCTTCACCGCCTGCTCGGCCTTCTCGGCCACCTCGCCGGCCGTGGCGCGGGCCTGCTCCACCAGCTGCTCGGCCTTCTGCGCCACCTGCTCGTAGCTGCTGGAGACGGCGGCGGCCGCCGCCTTGGCTGCCTCGGTGGCGGCCGTGGTGGCCTTCTGCACCGCCTCGGCGGCGGGCGTCTGCTCGGGCTTCTGCTCGTTCTCGTTCTGCATGCGGGCCCTCTCCTGTGGGAGAAATAGAGCGGGCCGTAGCATGGCACAAGCGCCGCCGCCGCGCATGCGGCGCGTCCGGGGAGCGAGCCCCGCGGCGGGACCCACCTGAACCGTCAGTTATTCCAGCGGGTTGGACGCGGGGCGCCAGCCGGCGGCCGGGGATGCACCCGCTGCGCCGCGGCGCCAGATGCGGCGGCGCGGCTGACCCGCGGCGCCGCCGCCTCCGGCTGGCCCCCGCGCCCGCCGGAGGCGCGCCTCACTCCGACAGCGCCAGGCTGGCCACCTGGATGGTGTCGCCCTGGCGCTCGCCGGTGACGTTCACGCGGATGTGGTCCTTCTTCTTGGTCGCCTTGAGCGCGGTGACGGCCTTCTGGTTGCCGGCCTCGTCGAACTTGAGCCACTGCCCCTCGGCGGTGAGGATGCCGTAGCCGCTGCCGGCGCACTTCAGCAGGCACGAGGTGGGGTGCGCGTCCGGGTTGCCCTTCACCTTGTCCAGGCACATGTGGTCCACCAGGGGGGCCTTGTCCCAGGACGCCGCCAGCGCCATCGCGGGCAGGGCGGACAGGGCGAGCAACGTCACGAGCTTCTTCACGTGGTTCCTCCTTCCGAGATGGCGGGGCCAGGCCCCGCCGTGGGTCATCGGGCCCGCGCGCTCCTCGGCTCGATCCGGACCGGCTCGGGGCCGGCCTCGGACAGGGCGCCGCGGCGCTGGGCGCGCCACTCGGTGAGGCGCGCCAGGGCGAAGGCGGAGAGGGCCACCTCGAGGTCCCGCATGGCCAGGTCCCAGAAGGACCCGGCGGCGGCCAGGTTGGCGGCGATGGCCAGGAGCCAGGCCGCCATGGCCCAGGCCCCCAGCCGCGTCCACCGCGTCAGGATGGCGAGCCCCACCAGCATCTCCACCACGCCCACCGCGCGCATGAAGACCGCGCCGCTCACCGGGAGCAGGCGCTCGGCGAGGGGGGAGAGGTACATGGACCAGGTGGTGAGCAGGTCGAGGAACTTGTCGAGGCCGGCGACGAACGCGCCCAGACCGAGCCCGATCCGCAGCACCCACCACACGATCTCCAGCTTCCGGTCCGCCACGTCCATGACAGCCTCCTTGGAGGCCCATGGCGCAACGTGGTTACCGGAGCGACCCTTCCCGGCGTGCCCACACGGGACGCCTCGGCTGGGGGCACCCTCGCCCTGGCGGGCCGCGCCGCCGGGACCCCTTCAAGGGGCCTCGCCGCCCCGAGCGGGAGCGCGGGCAGGGGCCGGGGCCTCCGGGCGGCGCACCGCAGCCACGATGGCGACGCCGCCCAGGATGAGCGCCAGCGCCGCGAGCTCGCGCGCGCCGACCGCCTCGCCGGCCAGGGCTCCCAGGCCCACCGCCACCGCCGGGTTCACGTAGGCGTAGCTCGTGGCCAGCGCCGGGCGCACGCGGCGCAGGAGGAAGTTGTAGGCGGTGAAGGCGGTGAGCGAGCCGAACAGGGTCAGGAAGCCCCAGGCGGCGAGCGGGCGCGCTCCCGGGAGCGCCAGGACGCGCTCGCCGCGCAGGAGCCCCGCCCCGAGGAGCAGCGCCCCTCCGGCCAGCATCTCGGTGGCCGGGGCCATGAGGCCGGCGGGCATGACCAGCCGGCGGCTCCACATCGATCCCAGCGCCCAGGACCAGGTGGAGAGCAGGAGCAGCGCCGCGCCCGCCGGGTGTGCCCTGAGGTCCCCGCCGGCCTGGAGCAGCACCACCCCGGCCAGCCCCACCGAGAGCCCGGCCACCTCGGCCCGCGTCGGCCGCTCCCGCCACAGCAGGGCCGCCAGCACCGCCCACAGCGGCACCGAGGCCACCACCACCGCGGCCACGCTGGAGGAGACCCACTGCTCCGAGACCGTGACCAGCCCGTTGGCGGCGCAGAGGAGCGAGCCCACCAGCGCCCCCGAGCGCCACTCCGCCGGACCCGGCCCGGGGGTGCCGCGCCGCCTGGCCGCCACGTAGAGCGCGCTCCCGGCGAGGACGAAGCGCGACCCAGCCATGAGCAGCGGCGGAAAGCCTTCCAGGGCGATGCGGATGGCGAGGTAGGTCGATCCCCAGATGAGGTAGAGAGCGCCCAGCGCGGCGACCACCGCCCCGCCCGATCCGGAGCGGGCCGGCGGGCCCGTCATGGCGCCGCGCCCGCCGCGCCGCGCGCCGGCCCGCCCGATCGCCGTCCACCCACCGAGAGGCGGCGCCGGCCGGCCCGGAAGCGGAAGGCCAGCTTCCCGCGGGCCGGGACCACCCGCACCCGGCCGCTGGCCAGGGTGGCCCCCAGCAGGCCCATGAGGGCGTCGGCGGCGAGGCCGGCGCGGCTCACCGTCACCCGCAGCGCCGGGTGGCGCGGCTCGACCCCCAGCCGCCGCGCCGCCGTCGCCACCGCGGAGAGCGCCGCCCGCGCCGCGGGCCGCCCAGCGTCCGGCCCGAGGTGGTTGCGCAGCTGCTGCTCCAGGAATCCCTCGAGGTCCTCCTGGGAGAGGCGCGCCCTGGGGCGCCCGCCGGCGC
>DASRTO010000526.1:0-1527 GCA_035655915.1 Anaeromyxobacteraceae bacterium | reverse complement strand
AGGCCGACGTCCACCGACTGCCCCATGCGGAAGTAGCCGGCCGGGCTGGGGTGGATGCCGTCGCCGCAGTTGAAGGGGGGGAAGATGAGGTCGTGGTTCGCCGGGTCGCGCACCACCGCGTCGAAGTCGATCACCGCGTCGAAGGGCGCCTGGCTCCGGATCCACTGGTTCACCTGGTTGCGGATGGCGGTCTTGGCGTCGTTCCAGCCGGTGTTGGTCCCCGAGGGCGGGCGGTTGTGGCGGGGGATGATGGTCACGCCGATGATGGGGAGGCCGACCGCGTGCACGCGCTGGATGATGTTCGTCATCCCGTCGATCACCTGCTGCGCCGACGCCTCGCGACGGATGTCGTTGGTGCCCATGAACAGCACCACCTGGGTCACGCCCGCGTGCGAGAGGACGTCGCGGCCGAGGCGCTCGATTCCGGGGGTGCTGTCGGGCGGCGGGGAGAGGTTCTCGCGGGTGACGGTGTTGCCGCCGATGCCCTCGTTCACCACCGCCTCGAGCAGACGCCGGTTGGCCCGGCCCCGGCCGATCTCGCCGGCCGCCGCGGCGGAGGCGAGGCGCACCGCCACCCAGTCCTCCCAGCGGTCGTGGGCGTCGAGCGTGGTGCAGGTGCCGTCGGTAATGGAATCGCCGAAGGCGACGATGGCGCCGGAAGACGACGAGCCGTAGACGTCGATCGCCTTGAGCCACCAGGTCGAGGTGGTGGTGTTGGTGAAGGCCGTCCGCAGCTCCGCCGACGCCACGTCGCCGGCGTCGCTGACGGTGTAGTACGAGGTCACCACGGCCCCCGAGTGCTGGCTGGGCCGCACCGCCGCGTCGGGAACGTACAGGCTCACGGCCAGGTCCTGCTGGGCGTACACCTCGAGCGCCACCGGGTCGCTCACCACGGTGCCGCCGGCGGGGATGGTCACTCCGGCCGAGCCGCCGAAGGTCACCGGCCGGTTCGATCCGGTCGCCAGGTCCGCGTTCTGGATGCGCTGTCCTACGTAGACGCTGCCGAACGTCACCGGCGAGGTCCCGTAGGCGTTGTCGAGGCGGATGCGCACCGCCTCGCCCGGGACGGTGACGCGGGCGATCATGCGGACGGTGGCGTTGGTGAGCTGGGTCGCGCCCAGCGTCTGCTGGGAAGTGCCCCAGGCCGTCACCCAGGAGGCGCGGTCCCGCTGGGCGGAAGCCGGGGGCGGGAGCGCCAGGGACAGCGCCGTAGCCAGCAAGGCGCCGGCGCGCAGGGTCGAGGAGGGCGTCATGGCAGTTCTCCTTCCGGGGCGAGCGGTCCGGGTATACGCGCGCGGGCCCCGCCGTTCTTTCGCGTTCTTGGCCTGCCTTGCGGATTCTTGCGTTCCGATGGGGTCATCCCGGCGTCTGCCCCTCACCGGTCCGGCCGCCCCCAACGCCAGGAGCGGGGCGTGCTCCCGGCCATCCGGTGGAAGGTCGTCGAGAAGTGGCTCGCGCTCGCGAAGCCCGCGCGCAGCGCGACCTCGGAGATCGACAGTCCTGGATCGTCGAGGAGCGACTTCGCCC
>DASRTO010000525.1:0-8779 GCA_035655915.1 Anaeromyxobacteraceae bacterium | reverse complement strand
CCCGCCGCCCCGGCGGCACGAGCCATGTTGGGTGGCGGCGCGAGAAGGCACCCCCGCCCCCGCCGGGCGGCGACGAGAGCGTGGACCTCATCTACTCGCGCCTCTCCCATCCCAACGCCGAGATCCTGGAGGACCAGATCCTGCCGCTGGAGCCCGAGGCCGAGGCGGCGGCGGTCTTCAACTCCGGCATGGCCGCCATCTCGACGGTGTTCCTGGCCTTCTGTCCGCCGGGGGCGAGCTTCGTCTACACCACGCCGCTCTACGGCGGCACGCAGCACCTCATCCACCAGCTGCTGGAGCCGCTGGGCCTGCGCGGCATCCCGGTGATGGCCGGCGACACCGCCGGGCTGCGGCGCGCCGTCGCCGGGGCCGGAAATCTGAAGCTGGTCCTGGTGGAGACGCCGGCCAACCCCACCCTGCGCATGACCGACGTGGCCGACGCGGCCGCGGCGGCCCTCGCCCATCCGGACCGGCCGCTGGTGGCGGTGGACAACACCTTCCTCGGCCCGGCCTTCCAGCACCCGCTGCTGCTGGGCGCGGACCTGGCCGTCTACTCGGCCACCAAGTACCTCTCCGGCTTCAGCGACATGCTGGGCGGGGTGGTGCTGGGGAAGGACCGCGACCTTCTGGCGCAGCTCCGCGGCCTGCGGGCCATCCTGGGGAACATCCTCCAGCCGGACGAGTGCTGGCTCCTCGACGGCCGCCTCCCCACCGTGGGACTGCGCATGAATCGGCAGTCCAAGAACGCCCAGCGGATCGCCGAGGCGCTGGCGAGGCACCCCCGCATCGAGCGGCTCCACTACCCGACGCTCTTCTCCGAACCGGAGCAGGTGCGCATCCGCGACGCGCAGTGTCGCTACCCGGGCGGCGTCTTCTCCTTCGAGCTCCGGGGCGGGAAGAAGGCGGCCTTCGACTTCCTGCGCAGGCTGCACATCGCCAAGGACGCGGTGAGCCTGGGGGGCGTGGAGACCCTGGCCTGCCACCCCGCCACCACCACGCACTCGGAGATGTCCGACGAGGAGAAGTCCCGCTACGGCGTCTCCGACGGCCTGGTGCGCATCTCGGTGGGCGTGGAGGACTGGCGCGACCTGCTGGCCGAGTTCCAGGCGGCGCTGGAAGCCTGAACGTCGAGGCCTTGCGGTCGCGAGCCGCGCCAGGGCGTATACTGAGGCCGACCCGCTCGGGGGTGCGCCATGCAGGCCAGGCTCGCGCTGCTGACCCTCCTCGCCGCGGCCGCCGGCCCCGGCCAGTGCGGCGGGCCGCCGCCGGACGCCGGGTACGACGCTTGCGCCGGCAAGGCCTGCGGCCAGGAGTGCGTCATCGAGCCGCCCTGCCGCGCCGCGACGCCGCCCTGCATGGCGCCCTCCATCCTGGGCCGCTGCGACGGCGCCGGCCTGTGCCTGGCGGGGGATGCGGTCGCCTGCCGGCCGGTCGCCGACTGCGCCGGCCAGCCGTGCGGCGTCCCCTGCGACACCTGCGGCGGCATGTGCATGCACCCGTACGCCACGGCGTGCGACCTGTGGGGCCAGTGCGTCCCGGCGTCCTCGTGGATCTGCTGGGACCCCTGCGCGGGCAAGGCGTGCGGCGCCGATTGCCACCTCTGCCCGGCCGACGCCGCCGACTGCGCCGAGGCGATGGTCGCCAAGGCCTGCGACCCGACGGGCCGCTGCGTCGCCAGGACGCCGGCGCTGGTCTGCCCCCCGTAGCCCCTCCCGGCCGCGCCCCTCATGGCCCACGGCTGGCAGGGCGGCCCTTGCGGCCCGCCGCCGGACGCGCGCGGGCCGTCAGGCCAGCGCCAGCGCGATGAGGTACTGCCCCGCGTAGTAGAGCGGCAGCCCGACCAGCCGGTTGCGGGGCTCGGCGCGGACGAAGCGGTGGCGGGCCACCAGCAGGTCGGAGAGCCAGAAGAGGAGGCCCCCCAGGCGGATCTCCGGCCGGTCCACGCCCAGGGCCAGCCAGAGCATGAGGCCGATGACGGCGCAGTAGGCAATCACCGGGAGTCGCATCCGGCCCAGGTGCGGCCAGAGCCACCGCAGCACGAGCGCGGTGGCGGCGAGGATGGCGGCTGCGGCCCAGGGCGACGGGCTCGCCAGCGGCCGGAAGGCGACGGCGTAGGCGAGGTGCGCCAGCAGGAAGGCGGTGAGGCCGGCCAGGAAGGCGCGCCGGGAGGCGGAGAGGAGAAGCAGGTCGCCCAGGGCGGAGAGGCACAGGCCGACGAGGATCCAGCGCTCGTGGGAGGCCTCCGGCCGCAGCAGCAGCGCCAGGGCCACGAACCCCGCCGAGGCCGTGGCCTTGAACGGCGCGCGCGCCCCGCCGCGGACCTCGGCTCGGAGCAGGCCGGCCAGGCCCGAGGCGCCCACGGCGACGGCCATCCAGGCGGCCAGCAGGCGCAGCGTCATCGCGGAGGGGCGGGAGGGGTCACGGTCGCTGGCCGGCCGTAGGTCTCCCGCACCAGCAGCGCCGCCAGGAAGCCCATGAGGGCGAAGGCCGCCAGCACCCACAGCCCCCACCGGAAGTCCTCCGGGGCGTACCGGGCCGCCGCGGCCCGGTCGAGAACCCACCCCACCAGCGGCTGGTAGATGGTCGGCCCCAGGAAGACGCCGGCGTTGACCACCGCCATGGCGGTGCCGGAGAGCGAGGGCGGGTTCACCTCCTTCACGCTGGCCCAGGAGAGCGTGAAGCCGGTGGCGCTCGCCCCCATCACCCCGAACAGCGCCAGGCTGCCCCACGGCCGCGGGTGGGCTCCGGCGAGCCAGGGGAGCCAGCAGAGGAGGTAGGCGAGCCCCAGCCCCAGCATGAGCGGCCGCCGCCGGCCGAGCCGGTCCGAGAGCTTCCCGGTGACGAGGGAGGAGAAGGCGAAGCAGACCAGCATGAGCGTGGTGTGCCCGGTGGCGCGGGCCCGGCTCATGCCGTGGGCCTCGGCGAGGAACGGCACCGCCCACAGCCCGGCGAAGGCCAGGTAGGTGCCGCCCAGCCCCATGTTCACGAAGAAGACGGGCCAGGTGGCCGGGTTCCGCATCACCAGCCACAGCCCCTCCCACCAGCGCCCGCGGTGGGGAGGGTGGGGGGGGAGCCCGTCCAGGTCGCGCATCGATGGGAGCCCGGCGTCCTCGGGCCGGTCGCGCACCAGGAGCCAGGTGAGGGCCGCCCCGCCCAGCGAGGAGAGGCCGATGCCCAGGAAGACGTTCCGCCAGGAGGTGAGGGTCACCGCCCACGCCAGCGGCGCCGCCGAGAGGATCGCGCCGAGGTTGCCCATGAACGTGACCAGCCCGGAGAGGGTGGCGAACTCCCGCTCGCGGAACCAGGCCGCCACCAGCTTGAGGAGCGCGATGAAGCTGACCGACACCCCCAGCCCCACCAGGGCGCGGCCCAGCGAGGCCACCCCCAGACCCCCGGCGGCCCCGAAGGCCACCGAGCCCAGCCCGGCCACCAGGCCCCCCAGCGCGGCGATGCGGCGCGGCCCCAGGGCGTCCACCAGCACGCCGGTGGGGACCTGCATCACCGTGTAGACCGAGAAGTAGGTGGCCGCCAGGGCCCCCAGCTCGGCGCCGCTGGCCCCGAAGGCCTGCCGGAGCTCGCCGGCGATCGCGGCCGGGGCGATGCGGTGGAAGAAGGAGAGGACGTAGCCGGCCCCCAGCAGGGCGAAGGCGCTCCAGCGCAGCCGCCGCAGGCGGGCCAGCACCTCGGGCGGCGGCGTCGGCGGCACGGTGGGGAGTCTAGCCCGTCCCGCCCGTCACTCGTAGTGCCGGAGGCGCGGCCAGAGCTCCGAGAGCGGCACCGCCGGGTCGCGGCAGATCCAGATCCAGCGGCCGCTCTCGTAGGGCATGACCCAGGGGCTCTCCGGGAGCCGGGCCCCGAGCTCGCGCCTCCGGTAGGCCCCGCGCCCGCAGTCCTCGCGCGGGCCGCCCACCACCAGCACCACCTCGCCGCGCCCGGGAGGCGGGCCCCACAGGAAGTACTGGTTGTGTCCCGAGGCCGCCGGCGGGAGGCCCAGCGGCCGGCCGTAGAGGTCGAGCGCCGCGGCCTCGCCGTAGTTCTGGGCGAACACGGCGGCGCGATCCCGCTCCACCGGCGGAAGGGCGGCGAACACCCGGGCCACGCCGCCCGCCAGCTCCGGCCAGCCGAACTGGTCGGCGAAGATCTGGGGCAGGGCGCCCAGCGCGGCGCGCTCCATGGGCTGCTGCCTCACGCCCAGCGCCTGCCAGCGGAGGAACGCCTCGAGGGGGAGGATGGGGATGGCCATGGGCGAGAGCGCCAGGCCCCCGGCGGCCACCAGCGCCGGTGCGGCCCGTCGGGACCAGCGCGGGCGCAGGATGCCCTCCCAGGCCGCCCCCCCGGCGGCGAACAGCATCGGCAGCGCCGGCGCCGCGTAGTAGGGCTTTCCCCGGGAGAGGGCCAGGAAGGCGAGCAGGAAGAGCGCCCCCAGCCCGAGGAAACGGTGGCGCCGCGCCGGCGGCGCGGAAAGGAGCCAGGCGAGGCCTCCCAGCCAGACGGGAGCACCCAGCGGGCCTGGCTCGAGGACCAGGGAGAGGAGGAAGCTCCCGAGGGCGAAGGGGGCGTTCTTGTGGAGCTGCCCGCGCCGCACCAGCTCCAGGAAGGGGAAGCCCTGCCCCGCCTGCCAGGCCAGGTTCGGAAGGACGAGCAGCAGCGCCACGGCGACGGCGAGGAGCGCGCGCCGGTCGGCGAGGAGCCGCCGCTCCGGGACCAGCAGGAGCCCCAGGCCCAGGCAGCCCGCGAAGTAGCCCATCGAGTACTTGGTGAGGAGCCCCAGGCCCACCAGTGCTCCGGCGGCGAGCCAGAGGCTCCGCGACTCGCCGGCGGCGAGGCGCGCCAGGACCAGCGCCAGCGCGGTCCACAGGAGCGGCTCGAAGGCGTTCATGGTGAGGTAGTGGCCCAGCCCGAGGAGGACCGGCGAGACGGCCGTCGCCGCCGAGGCCAGGAGGGCCGCCGGGGCCCCGCCGCCGAACCTCGCCGTCAAGCGCCCCGCCAGCCACACCGTGGCCGCCGAGGCCAGCCAGGGGAGCAGGCGCCACCCCGGCACCCACATCCCGAAGACCTGGTGCGCGGCCCCTGCCACGGCGGCGATGAGCGGAGGCTGGTCCACGTAGCCCCAGGCGAGCCGCTGGCCGCACACCACGAAGTACATCTCGTCGCGGAAGGCTCCGTAGCGGCCGCCGCAGGCGGCGTGGACCGCGAGGGTGGCGAGCGCGGCCATGGCCGGCCCGAGGCCGCCGGCGCCTCCGCGGCGAGGCTCGGCTGCTGCATCGACCGCGGTGGCTGGCATTCCGGCGAAGGGTACCCGCCTGGGGGGCAGCGGAACCGTCACGTCTGGGGGCTGGCCCCCTCCAGGGCCACCCCGAGCGGGTGGCCTGGGGGGTACGTCGGGGCGAGCTTACCTTGCAAGGGGAGGAGGCCATGAGATTCCACGACAGGGAGCACGCGGGCCGGCTGCTGGCCGTGAAGCTCGGGGACGATCGCTACCGGGACGCGGTGGTGCTCGGGCTGACGCGCGGCGGCATGCCGGTGGCGCTGGAGGTGGCGCGCCAGATCGAGGCGCCCCTCGACATGGTGGTGGTCCGCAAGATCAGGGCGCCGGGCCCGGGAGAGACGGTCGGCGCCATCGCCGAGGGAGGCGCCACCTTCCTCAACCCCACGCTGCTGCGGGAGGCCGGCATGGGCGAGTGGGAAGCCGCGGCCCTGGCCGAGGCGGAGGTGGAGGAGCTGGCGCGGCGGGTCCGGCTCTACCGCGGCGAGCGCCCGGCGCCCCACCTGGCCGGCCAGCAGGTGATCGTGGTGGACGACGGCGTGCTCACCGGCGCCAGCGCCCGCGCCGCCGGGCGCGCCGCCCGGCAGCGCGGGGCGAGGCGGGTGGTCCTGGCGGCGCCGGTGGTGGCGGCGGCCGTGGAGCCCGAGCTGCGCCGGGACTTCGACGAGGTGGTGGCGGTGGAGATGCCCTCCGAGCCGTTCGCCATCCGCGACTGGTACCTGCGCTTCGAGGAGGTCGGCGACGAGGAGGTCCTCGCCTGCCTGCGCCGCGGCTGGGAGGAGGCGGAGTGGCGCGAGCCCCGCGCCGGCGCCTGAGGGGCCGAGGGGGGAGAGATGAAGCGGGAGATCATCGAGAAGTCCGGCCCCTGGCCGGTGGCCCCCAACCTCGTCGACTACCCCAGGGCCTGGGCCGGGTTCAGCTGGGAGGCCGCCCGGGCGACGCTGGACGGCCTCCCCGGCGGCCGCGGGCTCAACATCGCCCACGAGGCGGTGGACCGGCACGCCGCCGGCCCGCGGCGCGACCGGGTGGCGTTGCGCTTCCTGTCCAAGGAGGGGGCGCGGCGGGAGATGAGCTACGGCGAGCTCTGCGCCGAGACCAGCCGCTTCGCCAACGCGCTCCGGGCGCTGGGGGTGGGGAAGGGCGGCCGGGTCTTCGCGCTGCTGGGGCGGGTGCCCGAGCTCTACGTGGCGGCGCTGGGGACGCTCAAGGCCGGGGCCGTCTTCTGCCCGCTCTTCTCCGCCTTCGGCCCGGAGCCCCTGCGCGCCCGGCTGGAGCTGGGCGCCGCCGAGGTGCTGGTCACCAGCGAGCCGCTCTACCGCCGGAAGGTGGCGGGCATCCGGCCGGAGCTCCCCGAGCTGCGCCACGTGCTCCTCGCCGGCAAGGACGCCCCGGCGGAGATCCCGGGGGCGCGCGGCCTCGAGCCGCTGCTCGCCGGCTGCGAGCCGCGCTTCGAGATCCCGCCCACCGATCCCGAGGACCTGGCGCTGCTCCACTTCACCAGCGGCACCACCGGCCGGCCCAAGGGGGCCATGCACGTCCACCAGGCGGTGGTGGCGCACGCCGCCACCGGGCGGCTGGCGCTCGACCTCCACGACGGCGACGTGTTCTGGTGCACCGCCGATCCGGGCTGGGTCACCGGGACCTCCTACGGCATCGTCTCGCCGCTCGCGAACGGCGTCACCAGCATCGTCGACGAGGCCGAGTTCGACGCCGAGCGCTGGTACCGCACCCTGGAGGCGGAGCGCGTCACCGTCTGGTACACCGCCCCCACCGCGGTGCGCATGCTCATGAAGGCCGGCGCCGAGATGGCCCGGCCCCACGACCTGTCCCGGCTGCGCTTCGTGGCCAGCGTGGGCGAGCCCTTGAACCCCGAGGGGGTGGTGTGGGGGCTCACGGCGCTGGGGCGGCCCATCCACGACAACTGGTGGCAGACCGAGACCGGCGGGATCATGATCGCCAACTACGCCGCCGAGCCGGTGAAGCCGGGGTCGATGGGACGGCCGCTGCCGGGCGTCACCGCCTCGGTGGTGCGGCGGCTCCCGGACGGGCGGGTGGAGGAGGTGGCCGAGCCCGGCGTCGAGGGGGAGCTGGCGCTCCGACCCGGCTGGCCCTCCATGTTCCGCGGCTACCTGGGCGACGAGGCCCGCTACCGGGCCTGCTTCGAGGGCGGCTGGTACCTCACCGGCGACCTGGCCCGCCGCGACGCCGACGGCTACTTCTGGTTCGTGGGGCGCAAGGACGACGTCATCAAGTCGGCCGGGCACCTCATCGGCCCCTTCGAGGTGGAGAGCGCGCTCCTGGAGCACCCGGCGGTGGCCGAGGCGGCCGCCATCGGCAAGCCCGATCCGGTGGCGCTGGAGTTCGTGAAGGCCTTCGTCTCGCTGAAGCCGGGGTTCGCCGCCTCCGAGGCGCTCAAGCTCGAGCTCATCGGCCACGCCCGAAAGCGGCTGGGCACGGCGGTGGCCCCCAAGGAGATCGACTTCCTGCCGAGCCTCCCCCGCACCCGCAGCGGGAAGATCATGCGCCGCCTGCTCAAGGCGCGCGAGCTGGGGCTCCCGGAGGGCGACCTCTCGACGCTGGAGGGCGGAGCATGACCCCGACCACGGCTCCGCTCACCCGCGAGCACGGGCTCGATCTCCTGCGCGACATGATCCGCATCCGCCGCTTCGAGGAGCGCTGCGCCCAGCTCTACGGCCAGGGGAAGATCCGCGGCTTCCTCCACCTGTACATCGGCGAGGAGGCGGTGGCGGCCGGGGCGCTCCGGGCCGTCCGGCCCGAGGACGCGGTGGTGGCCACCTACCGGGAGCACGGCCAGGCGCTGGCGCGCGGCCTTTCCGCCCGGGCGGTGATGGCGGAGATGTACGGCAAGGCCACCGGCTGCAGCCGCGGCCGCGGCGGCTCGATGCACCTCTTCGACGCCGCCACCCGCTTCTACGGCGGCAACGCCATCGTCGGCGGCGGCCTGCCGCTGGCGGTGGGCCTCGGGCTGGCCGACCGGATGCGGGGGGAGCGCCGCGTCACCGCCTGCTTCTTCGGCGACGGCGCGGTGGCGGAGGGGGAGTTCCAGGAGTCGCTGAACCTGGCCGCCCTGTGGCGCCTCCCCGTCCTGTTCCTCTGCGAGAACAACCTCTACGCCATGGGGACCGCCATCGAGCGGGCCCTGGCCCAGCTGGACCTCCCGCTCAAGGCCCGCGGCTGTGGGGTGCCCGGGGAGAGCGTGGACGGGATGGACGTGCTGGCGGTGGAGGCGGCGGCGCAGCGGGCCGCCGACTGGGTGCGCTCCGGCGAGGGCCCGTTCTTCCTCGAGGCCAGGACCTACCGCTTCCGGGCCCACTCCGCCTACGACCCCGAGCTGTACCGGGCCAAGGAGGAGGTGGAGCGCTGGAAGGAGCGCGACCCCATCCCGGCGCTGCAGCGGGTCATGTCCGAGGCCGGGCTGCTCCGCCCCGAGGACCTGCCGGCCATCGAGGCCGCGGCGGCGGCGGAGATCGAGGAGGCGGTGGCCTTCGCCGA
>DASRTO010000524.1:0-3466 GCA_035655915.1 Anaeromyxobacteraceae bacterium | reverse complement strand
GGGACGGGCTTGCTGCTTCGTCGCCGGGACCTTCTGCAACGAGACCCTCCAGGGCACCTACCGCGACAAGAGCGAGGCCTGCTGGGACTGCGACTTCTACCGGCTGCTCCGGCGCGAGCACGGCGCGGCCTTCAGCGTGCCGGCCTTCGCCCTCCACCTTCTCGGCCGCGGCCCGGCCACCTTCAAGGCCTTCGTGGGCCAGGTCCGAGGCCCGCGGACCGCGGGGCGCTGACGGCCGGCTCCTCCCCTTCCGCCTCGAAAACCTCGAGCACCTCGTCGACCCCGTACTGGACGGTCATCATGACGTGGTCGTAGAGGCCGAGGCTCCAGGCCGGGGCGGGATCGTGCTCGGTCAGCGCCAGGACGCACAGGTCGCCCAGGGCGTCGAGGGCGGCGATGAGCTCCTCCGAGCCGAACCCCTCCTGGCGCCGCTGGCGCGCCAGGTGGTGGCAGCTGGTGCGAAAGAGCGCCTTCTCACCGGTGCGTACCGCCCCCAGGAGCGCCCCCAGCAGCACCTCGGCGTCGGCTCGCTGCCGGTCCGCCCCCAGGGCCTGGAAGCGGGGGAACCTGGCTGCCCGCTCGGGGGCCATCAGGTAGCGCACCATCGACTCGCCGAGCTCGTCGAGCCGCTCCTCCAAGACCGCCAGGATCCGCAGGTTGTCGTGCAGGCGGACCCCCTTCAGGGCTGCATGGTTGCGGCGCTGCCACTCGGGCCCGAACGACTTGCGGTTCTCCACCAGGAAGGGCATCCGGCGCCGGATGTTGAGACGGGCCCGCGGCTCCCAGCCCAGCCGCTCGCGGGTCTGGCTGGCGTCCACCTCCAGGCGCCGGTCGATCATGCGCCCCATCCACCGTCTCTCGAAGCCGTGCAGCCCGGTGGCGCGACCCATCATCTCGCGAAGCCACAGGCCCGAGCGGCAGAGGCGCTCGGGGAGAAAGACCGGTCGGCCGCGCTCGCCGAAGTGGGCCCCGGTCGCCGCCAGGAACAGCTCCAGGTGCGAGCAGGAGCCGTCGGTGCTGGCCACCAGGACCTCCCCTTCGTCCAGCTCGTCGCGCCGGGCCAGCAGGCGGCGCATGAAATCGACCGCGTCGCGAACGTGGAGGTAGGGGATGGCGGAGAGGCCGTTGCCGGCCAGGATCCGGCCCTGGGGGCGGCGGGAGAGCCAGGTCTCCAGGAAGCGGAAGAGCGGCTCGTACTCGCACCAGTCCGAGAAGACGGCGCCGAAGCGCACGATGCAGCTCCGGTAGGTCCCGCGATACTCGGCGAGCATCGCCTCGCCCAGCCGCTTGCTCTCGGCGTAGGGGGTCTCCCCGTGGGGAGGGGAGGCCTCGGTGATGGCCTCGCCGACCCGAGGGAAGGCGCAGGCGGCCACGGAGCTGGCGAAGACCACGTGGCGCACGCCGAGCTCGCCGGCGGCCTCGAGGACGTTGCGGGTACCCTCGACGTTGGTGCGGAGGTACTCCGGATGGCGCTCGCCGGTGAAGTCGTAATGGCCGGCCAGGTGAACGAGGACATCGGGGCGCCGCCCTCGAAGGATGGCGCGCACCGCCTCGCGGAGCTGGTCCGGCCGGGCGATGTCGACGGGAAGCCACCGGACGGCGGCGGGCAGCGAGACGCCACGCAGGCCGGGGGCGCTGCGGGACAAGGCCCAGATGTCGTGTTCGCGGTGCAGCGCCTCGAGCAGGTGCCGGCCGATGAAGCCCGTCCCCCCGGTGACCACGATCGTGGAGTCGGCCATGTCGACCTCCTCCGCATTCCCGTGCTGGGGCTCATGGTACTCCCCCGGCCGGATGCCTTCCTAGCGCGAGCGCCATGCCCCGGCGGGATGCCGCGGTTGGCGGCGATTTCAGCGACTCCTCCTCCTCACGTCGCGGTGCGTCAAGAGCGGCTCGCCCCGGGCCCCTAGGCTCTTGCTCCCGTGCCCGGGCCTTGTCAGAATCCGGCCCCTTTTCCCGGTCCGTTCCCACGCCCGCCCGCCAGGAGTCCGCGGCCGGCGGCCAACGAGGGGCCCGCCCGGGGTGTTCCGAACTCCGCCAGGGGAACCCAACGCGATGCCCGGCAAGGCCCTGAAGCCCGTCCTCACGAACCCGCTCGACCCGGTGGAGAAGGTCGAGTTCACCATCCCCGGCGAGATCTCGCGCGCCACCGGCGGCTACGAGGAGGCGATGAACGAGGGGTACGACCTCATCCAGCGCCCCATCCGTTCGGTCCCCATCGACCAGATCGAGAAGCAACACGCCAAGGGGCGGATGACGGTGTGGGAGCGGATCCGGGTCCTCTCCGACAAGGAGCCCAACGTCCTCTTCCAGAACTGGGGGCGCAACCTGGACGGCGCCTCGCTGGTGACCGCGGTTCTCGACATCGGCGGCCGCGACGTGGCGGTCTACGGGCACGACTTCACGGTGCGCGCCGGCTCGATCGACGCCACCAACGGCTCGAAGCTGGCGCGCCTGTTCCGCCTCGCCGGCGACAAGGGCATGCCCCTCATCGGCATGAACGACTCCGCCGGAGCCTACGTGCCGGCCGGGGTGGGAGGCCTCGACGGCTACGCCGAGGCCTTCACGGCGCTGCGAAAGATCTCGGGGGTGGTCCCCTCGATCATGTGCATGTTCGGGTTCAACGCTGGCGGCGGCAGCTACCTGCCGCGCCAGGGGAGCTTCGTCATCCAGCCGAACGAGACCTTCTTCGGCCTCACCGGTCCCGGCGTGGTGAAGTCGGTCCTGGGCGAAGACATCACCCCCGACGAGCTCGGGGGCCCCAAGGTCCACGGCGCCTCGGGGGTGGCCGACCTCACCGTGACGGACGAGCTGGCCGCCCTGCGCCAGGCGGTGCGCCTGCTCGGCTACCTCCCCGACAGCAACTCGGTGAGCCCGCCCTTCCAGGCGACCAGCGACCCCCTCGAGCGCAAGACCTGGGAGATCAACACCCTCCTCAAGAAGGCCTTCAACTCCGCCACCGGCTTCAACACCCCCTTCGACGTGTCGATCATCGTCCAGGCGGTCTGCGACTACGGCGACTACTTCGAGATCCAGCCAGAGCGCGCCAAGGAGGTGGTGACCGCCTTCGGCCGCCTGGGCGGGCAGGTGGTCGGCTTCGTGGCCAACAACAGCGCCGTTGCCTCCGGCCAGATCGACTGCGACTCGGCGGTGAAGATCGCCAGGTTCGTCCGCTTCTGCAACATCTACAACACCCCCATCGTCTTCATGGAGGACACCACCGGCTTCCTCCCCGGCCGCGATCAGGAGGCGCGCGGCATCGTGCAGGCGGGCCGCTCCATGCTCGACGCCATCGTGGACGTGCGCACCCCGCGCATCCTGCTCATCCTGCGCAATGCCTTCGGCGGAGCCTACGCCTCCTACAACAACTACCCCACCGGCGCCGACCTGGTGCTGGCGCTCCCCACGACCCGCCTGGCGGTGATGGGGCCGGCCGGCAAGGAGTTCGTCTACAAGGGCGAGCTGCGCA
>DASRTO010000523.1:0-2188 GCA_035655915.1 Anaeromyxobacteraceae bacterium | reverse complement strand
GGGATTCTTGAGGCCTCGCGCACGGCGGAGGGTGAGGGGGCCACCTCGGGCGCTCGGCCGCGCGGCCGTCAATAAGGCGGCGCCGCCTCCTTGCGCAGCAGCTCCAGAAAGGCGCCGAGCGGCATGGTCTTGAGATCCTGGCCGCCGTGCCGCCGCGGCGCCACGCCCCTGGCCTCCACCTCCTTCTCGCCCACCACCAGCGAGAAGGGGATCTTCTGCAGCTCGGCGTTGCGGATCTTGGCGCCGAGCTTCTCGTTGGAGAGGTCGAGCTCGACCCGGTACCCGGCGGCGTCGAGGCGCTTCCTCGCCTCCCGCGCCCAGGGCTCGAAGCGCTCCGAGACGGTCAGGAGCCGCGCCTGCACCGGCGCGAGCCAAGAAGGGAAGGCGCCGCCGAAGTGCTCGGTGAGGATGGCGATGAATCGCTCGAAGGAGCCGTAGACCGCCCGGTGGATCACCACCGGCCGGTGCTCGCGGTTGTCGTCGCCCACATAGGCGAGATCGAAGCGCTCCGGCGCGGCGTAGTCGAGCTGGATGGTGCAGGTCTGCCACTTCCGGCCCAGGGAGTCGGTGACCACGAAGTCGATCTTGGGCCCGTAAAAGGCGCCGTCCCCGGGGTTCAGCTCCCAGGGGAGCCCGATCTTTTCCAGCGCCGCTCGCAGCGCCCCCTCGGCCTTGTCCCACAGCGCGTCGTCGCCCACCCGCTCCTCGGCCTTCAGCGGCCGGGTGGCGAACCTGAGGGAAAAGTCGAGGCCGAAGGCCCCATAGACGGTCTTCATCAGGCCGACGATCCGGTCCACCTCCTCCGGGATCTGCGCCTCGGTGACGAAGATGTGCGAGTCGTCCTGGGCGAACTGGCGCACCCGGGTGAGTCCGCTCAGCGAGCCGGAGAGCTCGTTGCGGTGGAGCACGTCCACCGTGAAGTAGCGGATGGGCAGCTCGCGGTAGGAGCGCTTGGCCATCCGGTAGATCAGGTAGTGCGAGGGGCAGTTCATGGGCTTCAGGCTCATGGAGAGCCGCTCCTCGACCGGGAGCGACGGGTCGGCCTCCTTGTCGAGCACCAGGAACATGTTCTCGCGGTAGACCCCCCAGTGGCCGCTCTGCTCCCAGAGGCGCTTGTTGAAGAGGAGGGGCGTCCTCACCTCCTGGTAGCCGCTGCGCGCCACCAGGCGGCGCATCGACTCCACGAGCAGGTTGTAGAGGGTGGTGCCGTGCGGCAGCCAGAAGGCGGAGCCGGGGGCCACCTCCTGGAAGGCGAAGAGGCCAAGGGCCGGACCGAGCTTGCGGTGGTCGCGCTTGCGCGCCTCCTCCAACCGGTGGAGGTGCTCCTCCAGCGCCTTCTTGTCGAAGAAGGCGGTGCCGTAGATCCGCTGCAGCATGGCGTTGCGGGCGTCGCCGCGCCAGTAGGCTCCGGCCACCGAGAGCAGCTTCACCACCCCGATGCGGCCGGTGGAGGGGCCGTGCGGGCCGAGGCAGAAGTCCACCCAGTCACCGTGGCGGTAGAGGGTGAGGGTCCTCGCCCCCTTGGCGGCGATGTCGCGGACGATCTCGACCTTGTACTTCTCCCCCAGGCTCTCGAAGAGGGCGATGGCGGCGTCCATCGCGATCTCCTCGCGCACGAAGGGCTGGTCGGCCTTGATGGCCTCGTTGGTGGCCTTCTCGATCTTCTCGAGGTCCTCGGGCGTGAACGGCGTGTCGCGCGCGAAGTCGTAGTAGAAGCCGTCCTCGATGGCCGGGCCGATGGTGACCTGCGTGCCGGGGTAGAGCTTCTGCACCACGCTGGCCATGACGTGGGCCGCGTCGTGGCGCGCCATCTCCAGCGCCTCGGGGCTCCTGGTGGTCACCACCTCCAGCTTCGCGTCCCGATCGATGGCCCGCGACAGGTCCACCGCCAGGCCGTCCAGCCTGGCGAAGTAGGCGGCCTTGGCGAGCCCCGCCCCGATGTGGGTCTTCACGAAGTCGGCGACGCGGGTCCCCTTCGGGACCTCCTTGGAGGACCCGTCGGGTAGGGTCACTTTCACGAGATCGGGCATGCCGCGTTCCGCGAAGAGGCGGATCTACCACAGCGCGGCGCGCCGCACGACTGCGGCGGCCGGGCGCGGGGAAGCCCGTACCTCGACGGGATCTCAGCGCCTGGCGGCTTCGGCCTTGAAGGCGTCGATGACCGACTTCACCACGGGCTTGGGAGGGC
>DASRTO010000522.1:0-11315 GCA_035655915.1 Anaeromyxobacteraceae bacterium | reverse complement strand
CCGCCGCTGCTCCTGGGCCTGGCGCCGCTGCTGCTCGATCTGGACCTGCTGCTGGCGTTGCTGCTCCTGGCGCACCTGCTGCTCCTGGCGCAGCTGCTGCTCGTCCGCCTGCCGCCGCTGCTCCTCGGCCTGGCGGCGTTGCTGCTCGATCTGGGCCTGCCGCTGGCGCTGCTGCTCCTGGGCCTGGCGGCGCTGCTGCTCGATCTGGACCTGCTGCTGGCGCTGCTGCTCCTGGCGCACCTGCTGCTCCTGGAGCCGCTGCTGCTCGATCTGGACCTGCCGCTGGCGCTGCTGCTCCTGGAGCCGCCGCTGCTCGTCTGCCTGCCGCCGCTGCTCCTCGGCCTGGCGGCGCTGCTGCTCCAGCTGGACCTGCTGCTGGCGCCGCTGCTCCTCCGCCTGCCGCTGCACGTCCTGCGCCCGGCGCTGGGACTCGAGGCGCTGCTGCTCCTGGAGGCGGCGCTGCTCGTCGACGAAGCGCCGCTGCCGATCCTCCTGCACGCGCTGCTGCTCCTGGATCCGCCGCTGCTGCTCCTCCAGGCGGCGCTGCTCGGCCGCCATGCGGCTGCGCTCGGCCTCGTCGCGGGCGCGGCGCTGCTGGTCCTCGAGCTGCCGGCGCTGGGTCTCGAAGCGCTGCCGCTCCTCCTGGAGCCGGCGCTGCTCCGCCTGCTGCCGCAGCTGCTCGTCGCGCCGTCGCCGCCACTGCAGCTCCTCCTCGCGCCGACGCTGCTCGCGCAGCTGGTGGTCGCGCCACGCGTCCGGCTGGTAGCGCCCGGAGAGCCGCTGCGGCAGGGGCGCCGGGACGACGGTCACGTCGTAGCGCGCGCGCAGCTGCGCCGGGTCGGGGCCGGCGACGTAGATCTCGCCGCGGGGCGTCCGGGTGTAGCGCGCCAGCGGCCGCGAGGAGCGGTAGACCAGGCGCGGATCGACCGTGGCGTAGACGTCGGCCACGTCGACGCGGGTGACGTACCGCGCCGGGACGAAGCGCCAGCGCTCCACCGGGATCGATACCGGCGCGCGATCCGGCGGCAGGGGTGCCCAGCCCAGGTAGCCGTCCGCCTCGCGCCACTGCACCCAGGCAGGGCCCCAGACGTTGTCGGGGATCCACACCCAGCGGCTTCTCCAGATCCAGCGGCCGTAGTGGCACACCGCCCAGCCGAAGGGCTCGTTCGAGATCCAGGTGAAGCCGTAGTCGGTGTCCTGCCAGTAGCCGTCGTGGTAGGGCTGATAGCCCGGGCTGGACGGGATCCACACCCGGCCGTAGGCGGGGTCGGCCTCCCAGCGGCCGTACGGCGCCAGCGCGTCGTAGAAGACGTCGATGCTCGGCGCCGGGTCGGCCGGAGGCACCTCGTCGAGGTCGACGTAGGTCCCGGCGGGGTCGGGAGGCGCGTACCCAGCAGCCGGGGGCGGCACCCAGGCCGCCTGCGGCGGCGGCGCGTACGACGGGGCCGGTGGGAGCGGAGCGGGGGCCGCCTGCGGCGGCGGGTACGCCTGGGGCGCCGGGGGCGACGCATAGGTCTCAGGCGCGGGGGTCTGGTAGCTCGGCGGCGGGACCACGGTGCAGGCCGCCAGGGCGACCGCTGCGACTGCCAGGGGGCGGGGTGTCCTGTCCATGACCGCCGGACTCCCCGAAGCGCCCGAATATTCAAGGCCCGGGCGCCCATATGCGCCTCCCGGCCTGCCCCTCCGGACTGTCTCCGGACCTGGCGCCGCGCCGGGCAGGCCGTGCGGCGCCGCCAGCGCCACGGCGGGATGGGGGGCTCAGCGCACCAGGCGGTTGGCCGCGACCGGAGGCGCGGCCGCGGCGCGCAGCGTCCGGAGCGCCGAGAAGCCCGACCAGAGGTAGAAGAGCGCCAGGGCGTGGAAGGCCAGACTCACCCAGATCTGGAACACCCCGCAGAGCGCCGCGTCGAGGAGGTAGAGGACCATGACGGCGACGTACACCCAGGTCACCCGGCGGCGGGCCAGCGCGCCGGCCGCCACGAAGATCCCCGCCGCCAGCACGTCGAAGCCGACGGCCAGCCAGTGGAGCGACGGGGGCCCGCCCTGCTCCACCATGGCCTTGGCGAAGGCGTCGGCCACCTGGGTCACCGCCAGGCCCAGCACGAAGGAGCGATCGGAACCGGTGAGGGTCATCCCGGTGTTGGCCAGCGACAGCCCGGCGATCCAGAAGAACCAGTTGGCTCCGCTGTGCAGCTTCTTCTCGACCGCCTCCAGATCCACGTACGGAGCTGGCGGAGCGGCCGGCTGGCTCGATTCCATGGCACCTCCCGTGCTTGGAGCATGACAGCACGGCGAGTGAGGCCCGGCAAGCCCGGTCCCAGCCCCGGCGGCCCGCCCCCACCTGGGGCGCGCCGGATGCCGGCGCCCCGGTGCGCCGTTAGGTATCGCGCCACCGCACGCCGCCCATGACCGCCCTCACCCGCCCGGGCCGCCGCGCCGCGATCCTCGCCGTCTCCCTGGCGGCGATGGCGGCCCTGGCCGTGGCGGCCGCCGCGGCCGCGACCAAGGAGGCTGCCGTGCCGAGCCGGACCAACCCCGACGACGCCGCGCTGCGCCAGAAGCTCACGCCGGAGCAGTACGCGGTGACCCAGCAGGACGCCACCGAGCCCCCCTTCAGCAACGCCTTCTGGGACAACCACCAGCCGGGGCTCTACGTGGACGTGGTCTCGGGCGAGCCGCTCTTCTCCTCGACCGACAAGTTCGACTCCGGCTCCGGCTGGCCGAGCTTCACGAGGCCAGTGGCCCCCAACCTGGTGGAGAAGCGCGACCGGAGCCACGGGATGATCCGCACCGAGGTCCGCTCCAAGGAGGGCAACTCCCACCTCGGCCACCTCTTCGACGACGGGCCGGCCGACCGCGGCGGCATGCGGTACTGCATCAACTCCGCCGCCCTCCGCTTCGTCCCGGCCGCGAGGCTCGAGGCCGAGGGGTACGGCGCCTACGCCAGGCTGTTCGCCGACGCCGCCGGCCCCGGCAAGGCGGAGGCGGGCGGGACCGCCAGGGCCGCGACAGCCGCCGACCGCGAGGTGGCCATCCTGGCCGGCGGCTGCTTCTGGGGCATGCAGGACATCCTGCGCACCATCCCGGGCGTGCTGGAGACCGAGGTGGGCTACACGGGCGGGTGGCTGGAGAGCCCGCACTACGAGGACACCCACGACAGCCGCTCCGGGCACGCCGAGTCGGTGCGCATCGTCTTCGACCCCCGGAAGCTCTCCTATGAGGACCTGCTGGAGAAGTGGTTCTTCCGCATGCACGACCCGACCACGCTCAACCGCCAGGGGAACGATGTCGGCACGCAGTACCGCAGCGCCATCTTCTACGCCGACGAGCGGCAGAAGGCGGTGGCCGAGGAGGTGAAGAAGCGCGTCCAGGCCTCCGGCAGGTGGAAGGGGGCCATCGTCACCGAGATCGTCCCGGTCTCGAGGTGGTGGAAGGCCGAGGACTACCACCAGGACTACCTGGTCAAGCACCCCGGCGGCTACACCTGCCACTTCCTGCGTCCGTGAGCCGGAGGGCGATCAGAGGGTGATCACCTGATCGAGCGAGGCGCCGGAGAGCGCCTGGTAGAGATCCGGGAAGCAGCCGATGGGCACCCCCTCGATGAGCTTGTCGGCGATGGCCCGCTGGTAGCAGCACTGGTCGCACCCCATGAGCAGCATCCCCGAGGCCCGCGCCACCCGGGCCAGCCGCTCGCCGGTGGGGTTGCCGCGCACCAGCAGGTAGCAGTTGTCCACGAAGAAGAACATGCCGACCACGTTGGCGCCGTGACGCTTCTCCTCCAGCTGCGGCACGATCATCTTCTCCAGGATGTAGGAGGCGTTGGGCGTCGAGAAGACGTAGGCGACGTTCATGCCGGGCCTCCGGGCGAGGCGAGGGCGCGCCGCAGGGCCAGGGCGACCAGGTCGGCGCGATGGCGGTGGCCGGGGTGCACCCCGGCCACGGCGGCGCGGATGCGCTCGGCGATCGAGCCAGGACCGCCCAGCGCCGCCTCCTCGGCCAGCCGGCAGGCCGCCTCCGCGAAGGCGATGAGGGAGGGGCAGGTGGTGGCCCGGAACCGCGCCCGCACCACCGCGCCGCGGCCGCCGCGCCACAACCCCACCTGCACCAGCCGGCCCTCGCCATCCGACGCCTCGCCGATGCCGTCGGCCCCGGAGAGCGGCCCGGCGTGCCGCGGATCGGCCACGTGGTCGGCGACGCTCTGCGGCATGGGCTCCATGTTCGCGCCAGCGGCCCCGGGTGGCACGTCACGCTTGGGCAGCACCCCGAGATTCACCTCCGGCCGGCGGGCCCGGCCTGCCGCCGGTGGATGGCCCGCACCGCCTCGATCGTGTCCGCCTCCTCGGCGCGCTTGTCGGGGCGGAACCCCTTCACCCGCGCGAAGCGGAGCGCCAGGCCGGCCGGGTAGCGCGGGCTCGACTGCACGCCGTCGAAGGCCACCTCCACCACCAGCTCGGGACGCACCCGGACCACGTGCCCATCCTCGGCCAAGGCCAGCCCGCGGAGGCGCTCCGTCTGCCAGGCCAGCATCTCGTCGGTGAGCCCCTTGAAGGTCTTGCCCAGCATGGCGAAGCCGCCGGCCTGGTCGCGGGCGCCGAGGTGCAGGTTGGAGAGCCAGCCCTTCCGCCGGCCGTGCCCCCACTCCGCGGCCAGCACCACCAGGTCGAGGGTGTGGGCCGGCTTCACCTTGAGCCAGGCGCGGCCGCGGCCTCCGGCCTGGTAGGGGGCGGAGAGCGACTTGGCCATGACCCCCTCGTGGCCGCGGGCCAGCGCCTCGGCCAGGAAGGCGTCGGCCGCGGCCGGGTCGGAGGTGACCAGGCGAGGCGCGAGCCGCGCGGCCGGGACGACGCCGGCCAGCGCCGCGAAGCGCTCCGCCGCCGGCAGCGCCAGGAGGTCCCGGCCGTCGAGGTGCAGCAGGTCGAAGAAGAAGACCGACAGCGGGAGCTCGGCGCGGAGGCGCTCCACCTCCAGGCGCCGGCCGAGGCGGCGCATGGTCTCCTGGAACGGCCGGGGCCGTCCGCCGGGGTCGAGCGCCAGCGCCTCGCCGTCGAGGACCAGGCTCGAGGACGAAAGCGCACGCACCGCCTCGGCCACCTCGGGCACCGCGGCCGTGACGTCCTGCAGCGAGCGGGTGAAGACGCGCACCTCGTCACCCGACCGGTGCGCCTGGACGCGCGCCCCGTCGAGCTTCCACTCGAAGGCCGCCTCGCCCAGGAGGGCCAGGGCCTCGGCCGGGGTGGCGGCGGTCTCGGCCAGCATGGGGCGCACTGGCTCGAGGAGCCGCAGCCGGAAGCGGGTGAGCCCGGCCGCTCCCTCGGCCAGGGCCGCGGCCGCGACCAGCGGAAGGCTCCCCGCCGCCATGGCGGCGCGCCGCACCTCGGCCGCCGGGACCGAGGCGGCGCGGGCCACCGCCTCGGTGAGGACGCCCTCCAGCGCCCCCTGCCGCAGCTCGCCCATGAGCAGGCGCGAGAGGAACTCCTGCTCGGCAGCGGTGGCGCGCCCGAGGAGGTCGGAGAGGAGGCGTCGCCGCGCGGATGCCGAGCCCGCGCCGCCCGCCTCGGCGATGCGAGAGAGGGTGGCGGCCACCTCGCCGGCCTGCAGCGAGGCCTCGGCGGCCGGAGGCCCGGCGGCCCGGGCCTGCTGGAGGCTGGCCCAGCCCACTCCCAGCCGTCCCTGCGGCAGGTCCCCGCCCAGCCAGGCGGCGGCCAGGGCCACCTCGGCCGGCGGCGCCCGCCGCAGGCACTCGGCCAGCAGCGCCACCTTCTCCAGGCGGCTGGAGGTCTCGCCCACGGCGCGCCAGGTGGCGGCGATGTCGGCGAGGCGCATGGAGGAAACCTAACCGGGAGCGGGGGGCCTCGGCCGGATCGGCCCGCTCGGGGCACCTCGCCTGGCTTCCCGGCTGGCTTCGGGCCGCTCCGCGTGGTTTCATGCCGCCCGCCCGGGCCGCCCTGGCACGGTCGTACCGCCCGCCCCGAGGAGACGATCCATGACCATCGAGACCCTGCTCGCCGCCGCCGTCCTGGCCGCGGCCGCCGTGGGGACGGAGGCACCGGGAGCGCCCGCCAAGGACCCGCCGCCGGCGAATCCCCTCCTGGCACCCTGGAGCGGCCCCTACGGCGGCGTCCCGCCCTTCGACCGGGCGAGGCCGGAGCACCTCCAGCCGGCGCTGGAGGCCGGCATCGCCGAGCAGCTGGCCGAGGTCGACCGCATCGCCGACGACCCCTCGCCGCCCACCTTCGAGAACACCCTGGCGGCCCTGGAGCGTTCCGGGCGCTCCCTTTCGCGCGTCGGCGCGGTCTACGGGGTCTTCAAGAGCACCCTCAACGGCCCGGAGGTCCAGGCGGTGGAGCGGGAGATGGAGCCGAAGCTGGCCGCCATGAACGACCGCATCGTGCAGAACCCGAGGCTCTTCGCCCGCATCGCCGCCGTCTACGAGAGGCGCGAGTCCGCCGGGCTCTCGCCGGAGCAGAAGCGGCTGGCCTGGGTGGTCTACACCAACTTCGCCCGCGCCGGCGCCCGGCTCGACGACGCCGCCAAGAAGCGGCTGGCCGAGATGAACCAGCGGCTGGCGACCCTCTCCACCACCTTCAGCCAGAACCTCCTCGCCGACGAGAACGAGCGCATGCTGCTCGTCGAGGATCCGGCCGGCCTGGAGGGCCTGCCGGAGCCGGTCCGATCCGGCGCGGCGGCGGCCGCCGCGGCCCGGGGCCATCCCGGGAAATGGGCCATCCTCAACACCCGCTCCAGCGTGGAGCCGTTCCTCGAGTCCTCGCGGCGCCGCGACCTGCGCGAGAAGGTGTGGCGCACCTTCGTGAGCCGCGGCGACGGCGGCGACGCCCACGACAACAACGCCGTCATCGCCGAGATGGTGCGGCTCCGGGCCGAGCGGGCCCGGCTCCTGGGCTACTCCACCCACGCCCACTGGAAGCTCGAGGACCAGATGGCCAGGACCCCCGAGCGCGCCCTGGGGCTCATGGAGGCGGTGTGGAAGCCGGCGGTGGCGCGGGTCCGCGAGGAGGTGGCTGACATGCAGGCCATCGCCGACCGGGAGGGCGCCGGGGTCCGCATCGAGCCCTGGGACTACCGCTTCTACGCCGAGCAGGTGCGCAAGGCGAAGTACGACCTGGACGAGAACGAGGTGAAGCCCTACCTCCAGCTGGACCGGCTGCGCGAGGGGCTGTTCTACGTGGCCAGGCGGCTCTTTGGCCTCCGCTTCTCGCCGCTGGCCCGGGGGGAGGTGCCGGTCCAGCACCCGGACGTCTCGGTGTGGCGGGTCAGCGACGACCGCGGCCGGCACGTGGGGCTCTGGTACTTCGACCCCTGGGCCCGGACCGGGAAGCGCTCCGGCGCCTGGATGAGCGAGTACCGCCGGCAGGAGCGCTTCGAGCGCGAGGTCCCCACCATCGTCTCCAACAACTCCAACTTCGTGAAGGGGAGGCCGGGGGAGCCGGTGCTGGTGAGCTGGACCGACGCCGAGACCATGTTCCACGAGTTCGGCCACGCCCTGCACGGCCTGTGCTCCAGCGTCGCCTACCCGTCGCTGGCCGGCACCGAGGTGGCCCGCGACTACGTGGAGTTCCCCTCCCAGCTGCTGGAGCACTGGCTCTCGACGCCGGAGGTGCTGGGCCGCTTCGCCCGCCACTGGAAGACCGGCAAGCCCATGCCCCGCTCGCTGGTGAAGAAGATCGAGCGCGCCAGGAGGTTCAACGAGGGCTTCCGGACGGTGGAGTACCTCTCCAGCGCCCTGGTGGACATGAAGCTGCACCTGGCCGGCGAGGCGGCCGCCGATCCGCGCGCCTTCGAGCGCGACGCCCTGGCGGCGCTGGGGATGCCGCGCGAGATGGTGATGCGCCACCGCCTGCCGCAGTTCGCCCACCTCTTCGGAGGCGACGGCTACTCGGCCGGCTACTACAGCTACCTGTGGGCCGACACCCTGACCGCCGACGCCTGGGAGGCCTTCACCGGGGCCGGCGGGCCGTGGGACCGGGCCGTGGCCGCCCGCCTGAAGAAGGACGTGTTCTCGGCCGGCAACACCGTGGACCCGGCCGAGGCCTACCGGACCTTCCGGGGCCGCGACGCCGGCATCGACGCCCTGATGCGCAAGCGCGGCTTCCCAGTGCCGGGCGCCGGTGCGGCCGGCGCGCCATCTTCGAAGGGCGGGTAGCGGCGGCTCACCCGCCGTCGCCGCCGGGGGCGCGCAGCGCCTCGGGGACCTCGGCGCGGTGGAACCCCTGGAAGGCGTCCGAGCGCTGCACCGGCAGGGACGGGAAGAGGGCGCTGAAGAGGGGGGCGGCGCCGTCCACCCGCAGGCAGGCGCCGGTGACGAAGGCCGCCGCCTCGGAGAGGAGGAAGCAGATGGCGGCGCTCACCTCGGCCTCGGTCCCCAGGCGCCGGAGCGGCACGGCCTCGGCCAGGCGCGGGATCACGGTGCGCCGCACCTCCTCGTCGTAGTGGTCGAGGCCGCTGGAGGCGATCCAGCCCGGCGCCACCGCGTTCACCCGGATCCCCAGCGGGGCCCATTCCACCGCCATGGTCTGGGTGAGGTTCACCATCCCGGCCCGGGCCGCGCCGGAATGGCCCATCCCGGGCATGCCGCGCCACATGTCGGCGACGATGTTCACCACCGCGCCGCCGTGGTCGGCCATGGACCGGGTCATCACCTCCCGCGCCACCAGGAAGCCGCCGGTGAGGTTGGTCCGCACCACGGTCTCGAACCCCTTCTGGCCGATGGCCGCCAGCGGGGCCGGGAACTGGCCGCCGGCGTTGTTGACCAGACCGTGGATGCGCCCCCGCGAGGCCACCACCTCGGCCACCGCGCCCCGCACCGCCTCCTCGTCCCGGATGTCGCAGGCGAGCGCCGACGACTCGAAGCCATCCTCCCGGAGCTCGGCCTTTACCCGCTCCAGCTTCTCCTTCTTGCGGCCCACCAGCGCCACGTGGGCCCCCAGCGAGGCCAGCTCGTGGGCGGTGCAACGGCCGATGCCGCTGCCACCGCCGGTGACGACGACGGTCTGCCCGGCGAACAGGCCGGGGCGGAAGACGGAGCGATAGCCCATGGGGTCCTCGCGGCTCTGGGCGGCGGGAGCGCCGCCGGATGGAACCGGGGTTGTAGCCCGCCCGGCGGCGCCCTTCACGCCGCGGCGCGGCCGGCTCAGCCGGGGAGGGCGGCCCGCCCGCCGCCGGGGGGCGGAGCGCCCGCGAGCGAGCATGCGCCGCGCGCGTCGCGCCGTGTCCCCGGCGGGTCGCCGCGCCCGGGACCTCCGGCGGCCCACGCCCCGGGGCGGGCCTCATCGGGATCCCCCGGCCCGCGCCGAACGAGGCTACAATCCGCCTGGCGCATGCTCCCCGAAGCCCAAGGTCCGGCGCTGGTGCGGCTCGCCGCCGCCTGGGCCAGGCCCGGCGTTCCGCCGAGCCAGGACCTGCAGAAGGCCACGCTGGCGGCGGCGGCCGAGGTCCGGCCGCAGGACCTCCCCGGCGCGGCCGAGCTGGTCCAGGCGCTGCTCGGGCGCCTCGAGCCGGCCGAGGGGCGGCAGCCTGCCCGCAGCGCGCTGTTCAAGCTTCTCGACGCCGTCCGCCGCCGGCCCTTCCTCTCGGCGCTGACGCCGGACCTGGCGCCGGGCTGGGCCGGCCTGCTGGTGCCGGCCATCGACCAGGCCGACTACACCTTCGGCGAGCTGCTCCGGTCGCGGGAGGAGACCGACCCGCGCACGGTGGCCATCCGCGTGCCGGGGAGCGAGCTCGGCGACCTGACCGTGGCCGACGTGGGCCGGCGCACCCGCTCACTGGCCCGCAGCCTGCTCTCCTTCTTAGGGAGCGACCCGGAGGCCCGGGTGGCCATCCTCTCCGAGAACCGACTGGAGGCGGCGCTGGTGGACCTGGCCTGCCTCGGGAACGGCATCGTAGACGCGCCGCTGCCGGCCAACGCCACCGCCGAGCAGGTGGTCTACATGCTGCGCCACTCCGGGGCCCGGGTGCTCTTCGCCGAGGACGAGGAGCAGGTGTCCAAGGTGCTGCCTTCGCTGGCCCAGCTCCCGGCGCTGGAGGAGATCGTGGTCTTCTCCCCCGACGCGGCCGAGCGGCACGGGCTGCTCACCCTGGAGCAGATGGTGGACCAGGACGGCGGCGCCTTCGCCGACGCCGCCCGGGCCGTCCGGGCCGGCGCGGTGCGCAGCCGCGACCTGGCCACGGTGATGTACACCTCGGGCACCACCGGGACCCCCAAGGGCATCGCCTTCTCGCACCTCAACATCGTCTCCAAGCGACTGTGCCGCGGCCTGGCGCTCCCCGAGGTCGGCGAGGGGGATGTGTTCCTCTGCTACCTGCCGCTGTACCACACCTTCGGCCGGTACCTGGAGCTCACCGGGACCCTGTGGTGGGGGGCCACCTACGTCATGGCCCGCTCCACCGCCATCCCCTCGCTGCTGGAGGACTTCAAGGCGGTGCGGCCCACCGTCTTCATCAGCGTCCCCAAGAAGTGGATGGAGATCCACGACGCCGCCGTCCGCGAGGCCCAGGCCGGCGAGGTGGCCGACCCGAGCCCGCACCTGCGCGCCCTCACCGGCGGGCGCCTGCGCTACGGCCTCTCCGCCGCCGGCTACCTCGACCCGGAGGTCTTCAAGACCTTCCACCGCGCCGGGGTGCGGCTGCTCTCGGGCTACGGCATGACCGAGGCCACCGGGGGGATCCTCATGACCCCGCCCGGCGACTACCGGGAGGGCTCCATCGGCGTTCCCCTGCCGGGCATCGAGTGCCGGCGCGACGAGGACGGCGAGCTCCTCGTCCGCGGCCCCTACGTGAGCCCGGGCTACTTCCAGGCGCCGCAGGGGGAGGAAGCCTACGACGCCGAGGGCTGGTTCCACACCGGCGACCTGGTGTCGGTGGACGAGGGCGGGCACTACCGCATGGCCGGGCGCAAGAAGGAGCTCTACAAGAACCGCGCCGGCCAGACCATCTCGCCCCAGCGCATCGAGAACCTCTTCAAGGACCTCGACGCGGTGGGGCAGGCCTTCCTGGTCGGCGATCACCGCGAGTACAACACGCTCCTGGTCTGGCCCAACTGGGAGAAGGACCCCTCGCTGCGGCACAAGACGCCGGAGGAGCTGCGGGAGCTGATCTCCTCGCTGGTGGCCTCCGCCAACCGCTTCCTGGCCCCCTTCGAGCGGGTGGTGGCCTTCCGGGTGCTGCCGCGGGCCCTGGACCAGGAGCACGGCGAGCTGACCCACAAGCTCACCTTCAAGCGGGAGGTGGTGGAGCGGAACTGGCGCGACCTCGTCGATCCCATGTACCAGCAGAAGCGCCTGGCGCTGCGCGTGGGGGAG